>JACIYF010000014.1 GCA_014360065.1 Clostridia bacterium
ATCAAGCAGCACTGTCCCTCCTGAGGCCACCTCTAAAAGCCCTACTTTTCCTTGGCGTCGCGCACCAGAAAATGCCCCTTCTTCATACCCGAATAGCTCACTCTCTAGAAGACTCTGCGGAATCGCTGAACAATTAACCTGAATAAAGGGACCTTTGCCTCGGGTGCCATATTCATGAATAAATCTTGCAAGCACATTTTTGCCAACACCACTTTCCCCGGTAATCAACACAGTAGCATCTACAAGAGACGCTCGGATCGCTCGTTCCACAACCTTGTCCATCTCAGGGCTACGGGCCACAATGTGCGTAGAGTAGCTATTACGCGCGCGCAATTCCAGTGTCTCTCTCTCATAACGGTTACTACGCAATTGATAGCGTAAGCTTTCTTCTTTGAGACGGTTTAGATCCGTTATATCCCGGAGGTTGTCAATGATCACTACCACGTTACCGGTCTCGTCAAGTAAGGGGCTAGCCGTGACCAATAAGTCTGCGCCAGAAGGCGCTTTTTGGAAAAAAGAGCAAGGTTTTTTAGTAGCCAGAACTTCCAGCGATGGCGCCCTTCGCCATTTGCCTTGCTTTACCAATTCATCAGCACGCTTGTAAAGAACCTCTTCCTTTTTTAATCCCACAATGCGTTCATAGTTCTGGTTCACGTAAATGATACGAGGCTCGCTATTTAGTAAGGCAACAGCATCATACTCCGTATCTAGAATTCTGGCGAAGAGGTCTGCAACTCGTGGCGGTAAAACTGTTTCCAACCCGGCCATTTTCATGGCTTCGGCCAGCTCCCGCCCGCTGTCTAGCATTAACCTCAGCTCCCTCCCCAGCGTATAGGTACTTTCTCTCGTAACTTGGAAAATACATTAACACTTATCAACCATGGATGGTAATTCGCTTTTCATCTATGTTGTGTTTGTTAAGTATATTAGCTCTTTGTTTTGAATGTCCTGCCAGAATTCATAGATCTGGAGGACTTTGGCACAATTATTGCGGTAGTAGACGATGAACACCTGAAACCAAGCCAAGGAGGTGGAAACTGCAGCGAACAAGGCCGGCGGAAATAGGGCTTAAGCCGCAGCTGGTATTTTGGCGGCTTGTGCCAATATTTAGCATGAGAAGGGGGTATGTTTTATGCCGGCGCAGGATTACGGAACCCAGTATGACCGTCTTTATGTCGCAGTGGTCACTCCTTACAAAAAAGATAGCTTCGAAGTAGATGAATCTGCCTTGCGAAAGCTACTGCGTTACTTTATGCAGCCCAAGTTTCGAGATGCTGGTGGCGGCATTATCATCAACCCTGAAGCCGGTGAGGTTTTCTACCTCACCCGTGAAGAAAAGCGCCGCAACGTGGAAATTGCCGTAGAAGAATGCGGGGGCAAGGTGCCGGTATTTGCCGGGGTAATAGCACTGACCACCGATGAGGCAGTGCAAGTAGCGGTAGATGCCAAAAAGGTGGGGGCGGACGGTCTTTTCCTCTGCCCTCCTATTGGCGCCATGGATGTAACTACTTCCTGGAACGCCGAGAGGTATCCTGAGGTTTGGGTAGACATGGCAAAGGCCATTGTTGACGCGGCGGATCTGCCGGCTATTGCCCACCCAGTAGCCAGCCCCACACCGACCTTCGGCATCGGCTTGCCGTTGTCAGCCACCTTAAAGATGGTGAACGAAGTTCCCAATTTTGTGGGGTGGAAGATGACGTATAGTTATGAAGGTTACCGGATCATCGCCCGAGCCTTGCGATCTCTAAACAGACATGTAGGTGTCTTTGGTGCGCCAGCCGTATACTTCCACGAAGCCTTGGCTACCGGTCAGTTTGATGGCACGGTTACCGGCTCCTTCTGTTATGCCATGGAACCAATGATCGACCATATTGAGGCGTGGCGGCGATCGGACGTGCAGACAGCGCGGAAGATTTGGGATGCTGGGCTAGCCGAACTACAAGAATATGTTTACTCGGAGTACGCCCGGTTGCATGTTCGGTACAAGACTGCAACTTGGTTGCGCGGGCTTATTCCGCACCCACTTATGCGGCCACCCCTCCCGAGGCCGAAGAAAGAAGAAATACTAACTCTCAAGAAGTTACTGGCAGGGGCGGGCCTAAGCGTCATTCCCGACTTCGAGGTAGAGAAGGTTCTTGGCCAGTTATAATCTGCGCTCGTCACGGTGGGTGGCTCTGGAGCTTTTGGGTCGCCACCAAAACACTAAGACAATGCAAATGATGGTTGAATGGTGAACCGAAGTTTAGATACAGAACTCGCATAGGGAGTTCCCAAAGTTTAACCTTCGACCTCCAATTGTTGCACTTGTTACGGCAGTCTGGGGGGCGGGATTCAAACAACATCCAGCTACCCCCAGACACTGCCACACTGTTGCTAAAGCCTATGAGGAAAACCGGAAGGAGTTGAGGCCCCTTGTCTAACCAAGCACTAGCCCGGCAACAGAATATCGTTGCCCGCCTCGAGCGCTTGCCGTTTACTTCTTGGCACGTGAAAATGCGCTTGATTGTGGGCATTGCTACCTTCTTTGACGCTTTCGATGCAGTAAGCATCGCCTACGTATTACCGGTAATTATCCCCCTGTGGAAGATAGCCCCCACGCACGTCGGCCTTTTAATATCCGTTGGTTACGTAGGTCAGATCCTTGGCGCATTCTTCTTTGGCTGGTTTGCGGAAAGATCTGGGCGTCTCAAGTCCCTCACTCTTTCAGTAGCAATACTGGGCATTATGTCCTTTCTCTGTGCTGTATCCTGGAACTATGTTTCCCTCCTTGTCTTCAGATTTATCCAGGGGTTCGGCCTCGGTGGAGAAGTGCCGGTGGCCGCAGCTTATATCAACGAATTGAGTAAGGCCAAGGGCCGTGGTAAGTTTGTTCTTCTGTATGAGCTCATCTTTGTTGTTGGTCTAGTAATGGCGGCACTGCTCGGCTATTGGGTAGTCCCTCACCTAGGCTGGCACTATATGTTCTTGATTGGCGGTGCTCCTGCCCTGGTGATCCCCCTTTTCCTTCGTTTTCTCCCAGAATCGCCACGTTGGCTGGCTAACCATGGTCGTATTGACGAAGCGGAAAAACTAGTTACGGATCTCGAACGTATTATGAGCCGAAACGGTCAGGTCGAGCTACCCCCCGTACAAGAGGCTACCGTAACGCTGGCAGAAAAACCTACGAGCTGGAGAGAGCTTTTTCAAGGTATCTATCTGCGTAGAACCCTGACCGTTTGGGTGATTTGGTTTGGCGCTTATTTCGTCACCTACGGCCTAACCACTTGGTTACCCGCGCTTTATTCTTCAGTCTTCAAACTGCCCTTACAGCAATCTCTGCTTTACAGCCTGATCACTAGCGTCGCAGGCTTCATTGGAGCATTTATCTGCGCCCTGCTAATTGATACCGTAGGACGCAAAGCATGGTTTACTATGGCCTTCCTGGGCGGTGCCCTCTTTATGTTTGCTCTCTGGCAGACGGGGGCTCGCACCCCGCAGATTGTGGTGACCTATGCCTCTTTAAGCTATCTGTTCATTTCTTCAATTTCGCTGGCTCTATATCTGTACAGCCCGGAGATTTATCCTACCCGCATGCGGGCCTTGGGTAGCAGCATCGGCAGCGCTTGGTTGCGCGTCGCTTCAGCTATCGGCCCCTACGTGGTAGGCGTTGTTGTCTCGAGTTACTCGTTATCTTTAGCGTTTGCCATCTTCGGTCTAGTGGCCTTAATTGCCGCCGTAATTACAGGCATGTTCGCCGTGGAGACAAAGGGTAAGGTTCTAGAGGAAATATCCCCTTAGTACCAAATCGGAGTATTGGGAGAGGCCGGGTCGCTAGCCCGGCCTCTATCTTGTGCACCTGGCCCATGACCAGAACCTTGGCAAGACCATAGCCAAAAGGCTTAAAGGCGAGAACCGCAAGGGCATAGGAAAGGCCCTGGATGATTCCATAAAGGCTGGTCGCCGCCCTGTAAGGAAGAAGCTCCTATCCAAAGAGTATCCACTAGAAAACTGAGAATGGACCGCTTGTGAGTTGCCAAAAAGGGGAGTGGAGGTCTTCGAAGGCCAGTTCAGACCCGCCATGGCCCGGAGAATAAAAAGAAACCAGGCCCCGGTGGACCCTGGCGGAACCAACCGGCTTTTAAGCGCCAAGGCCAACGGCGAGCTCCACAGCTATCTACCCTGCCCTAAATTCATAAACAGCGCTGTTACAGCCAGCTCAACGAGAAAAAGAGCAGTCGAATGTTCCAAAAAGTACTACGCAGAAGATGCGGGAGCATGGCTTAGGGCGCACATGCTGGCCCTGGATACTCCCTATCTCACAGGCTACCTGCTCAGGCAGGTAACCGAGGTTGTGTCTTTGGCTGGGTAGCACATAAAGTAGCCATAACCAAGTTTAATCTACGGGGCTTGGCTTACTACCTGTTGACACTAACGCTTCACCTACTAAGTCTTGACACTAACGCGTCCAATGTCAAGCTTTCCTGTGGTGAAGGAGTCATAAAAGGGGCTTGCCCCACAGATTAAAGCGGTACTGATCCAACACCCACTGCTCGTTGGGTTCCAGTAAACCTCTCACGGCAGAGTAGATTTCCTCCTGGAGGATATCAAGGTCGAAGCCGGTGACTTGGGCGTATTCGTGGGCGGCTTGCAGGCAGCGGGGATAGAGCGGGACGGGAAAACCGTTCACGGCGTCGGCCAGCAGGTACCCGAATATCTCGCTGGCCCGGGAACTCTGGGATGACAGGATATCAACTGTCCATATCGGGTCACCGACTCGGGGACCGAATCGCACAAAGTACATGTCCCCCGCAACGAACTTTGGCGCTTCCCCCTCTCCCTCGGTCTCCACCCCGCGCGCATACTCTGGCCAGATGTAGGCCTTGGCTTCCATTTCTCTGGGTACTTTCACGTAACAAGGGTTGCCCGCAGGCATGATATTCTCGAGCATCAGGGCTAGGTTGTATCTTGTCAGCACTTTGCTTCTCTTAGCGATGCCCACCAAGTATACCCGTCCCTTGTCCTCGCGCTCAATCCGGTCAATCGCCTCTTCGACCTTCTGGCGCCAGGCGGTAAATCTGTCTCCCCTGAAGATCTTGCTCCGAAGAAGACCATCCCGGACGATCAACGTATCCGAAGCGAAGGTCTGTCTGCAGATGCGATCATACAATACAGCCCATTCACACAGATCGCGGTAGACGGGCACCCGCGAGAGGGAAACCCTCTCGGGCTCTGTGCGCACCGTTTCGCCCCTTGGAATCATATGGCTCAGTTCGGAGAGGGTGGCAGCTGCCAAGTCATGCATCATCTTGCCCAGAAGGGTAGCCGGGTTTCCGTCTGCATCGAACTGCCTCCGACTGAGCACATCCGTGTCTGTCGTTGACAAAACCGCGTCGATGCAGAATTCCTTTCCATAGGAGTCTACCACCCGCACGAATTGAATGGTGAATGGGTCCAACAGGAGGCGGTTATTGCCGCCATCGCTGGCCACCAGAGAGACTGCCGTCGTTGAGCGAGGCATTATGATCCTTACAGCCCTGCGAAAGATAGGACGGCTTACCCTTGTTTACGGGGCCGGGGAGAATCCCCAGCATTACGCGTCTCAAAGCCTGTCGTGCAGGACTTCTACAATCTTCAAGCAACACCTCGCGGATCAGGCAGATCTCCCGAATGGTTTCATGGTGGTAACAGAGATTCCAAGACGTTCCTGTCGGTATGCCCCGCGGCTCAGCGCCTGAACAGAGTATTCTAGTACATTCTTTTATGATCTGGTCCGGACCGACATCCGCCATTTGGGCTTCAGTTATAGCAACCGCAACAGGGTTACAGCTATCATTTTAATTGGAAATCCACGTTTTTAAGGCTAATCGGCACTAGCCCTTTTCAACCGGTGTCTTTTTTCGGTTATGTTGAGGTCACCGCTTTTAATGATATTTCTTAAATGGTCTAATTCTGGGCCCAAAACTACTGTAAGTAGTTCATTAGCTCATCCATCCTATAAATAATCCACGGTTTTGGCATGGTTCTAATAATACCCCTGTCAACCAGAGATGACAGCTGCTTTGCGGCGGTAACCCTTGTCGTTCCTGCGTACCTGGCTAATTCATCCTGGGTCAGATTTACCTTCAATTCAATTCCGTTTTTTGTGCTATAACCAAACTGCCGACAGAGGTTGATAATACTTTTGACAATTCGCTGTTCTGCCGTGAGATAGTTATCTTCAATCATTTGTGCCGTACTGCAAAGCTTTTTTGCAATATCCTCATATAGATACCAAAGAATTTCCGGTTCCTGTGATATCAACTGTTTGACATACCTCTTATTTATTTCCAAGTTCACGGCCGGTTCCAGAACTTCAACTGTCATCGTATGGACATAGTCTTCCACTAACGTGATATTGCCGTAAATATCATTCGGCCGAAAAAACTGCAATATTCTTTGTTGACCATTTTCGGATGTGCGATATGCCATCAAGACACCGCTCAAAAGTATATAAATATGATTTCCTATTGTCCCCTCTCTAAAAACGATATCTTTCTTACGATACTTAACAATTTTAGCAAACTGATAAATTTGTGGATGATTAAGGAGTAATTTATTACCATGCTTTAACGTCACGGCATTGTTAATCAAGTCGAATTCTCCTTTCATCCATTTAATTACCAGTGTTTTCCATGAGCTATTCTATCGGTACCGGGCATAGAATTCGCCATCATACGATTGCTAGGGAGTATATCCCAGTTGCAACATTGGGCAAGAATTGAACAAGAATAAGAAAAGGGTGGGTAGGCTTTACTACCTGTTAGCGTCTCATCAAGCCGCCTCTAGCTCTGCCTTTCTCGTCGGTATTGCCTCACCTTCTTCCTGCGCCTTCATCCATGCCCAGTACTCCGCCATGTCCAGATAATGGTGGCCGGGTTGCCCAGGCCTCGTCCATCTCTATCAGCAACGCACCGATGAGGCTTAGCTCCGCCTCCTGGTTGGGAAAGATCCCTATCATCCTCTCCCGCCCGAATCTCCCCGGTTCAGCCATTCAACGGCGCAGCCAGCCGCCGCCTGATCGGTTCCGGTAACGCCATTATCTGCACGACTAGTTCCTTTAGGCGCTCGGCCGTCTCTAAATCCGAAGCATCAAACATGTGTCACAGGCAAGCATGTAGTTTTCGCTGTAACGACTTGGGATACATTTCTAACACGTTACGGACGAAATGCGTCTGGTACCGCGGCTAGCTCGCTCCATGGAAGCAGGCCATAACAGCGTTGACAAGCACGCCATGGTGTCCGATACACCAGGTCAACGCCTTTTAAGCCGCGCCTCTTCAGCCAGCCGAAAAACTCCGACCAGCTACCCTCAGATTCGCTATCCCCGATCGTCAGTCTCAAAACCTCCCGGTAGCCTTCCCGGTTGATCCTAGCGGCTGTAAGCACGCTATGTGTCCGCAGCCCCGCTTTTCTTCACCTTGATTGCCAGGGCGTCCACCAGAAGAAAGGGATGCTCCCGTTTGCTTAAGTCTTGCTCATTCCATGCCCGCACAATCGGATAAAGGCGGTTGCACAGCTCTGATACGGTCGGTTTTCAAAACTCCGCCCCGCACAGCTCTTCAACAACCGCCCCAACTTTCCGCGTTGATACCCCGTTGATGACCATCTCCGTAAGGGCAAGCAGGAGCGCCTGCTCGCTCCGGTGGTGACGCTCAAACGTGTCTGTGAAAACTCGTCGGATCTGGTGCAGGGAACCTCCGAGACCAGGTACCCAATCCGGGTTGGCAGGCGGCTTCTCCGAGTGGCGGTTACGGTACCCTCGCCTCCCCTGGGTACGCTCGCAAGGCTCAGCTTTGGCCTGCTCCGTGACCCGGGCCTTGAGAATCCGCTTCAGAACCTGCTCAACCAGCCGGACCAGACCGTTGTCCTAGGAAAATAATCACTTCAGAACCTCGCCGTCTACGGTAACCTGGTAACGGGCCATCCTTCGTCCCTCTGGTGATGTTCGGTTTTCTCACTTCTTCATCTACCAGAGGGAGGGTGGTTTTCCTGCTGCTAGCCCCACCTTTTTTACACACGATACTGGATACTATTCGGCATCCTCGACTCTGCTAAAGTCAACCCTTCATATCACTTACTGATCAATCTATGTCTATCATCATGGGGATACCTGTTCGAGTACCTTACCCCTTGTTTCTACTGCAAACAAGCCCGTAATAACGGCGCCGACCAATGCTATTATTCCGAACATGGCGAAGACCACGCTGATGGAAGCATACTGACCCACTATGAATCCAACGATGGAAGGTCCGATGGCCGAAGCGATCCGCAACCATGCACTGCCAACACTGCTACCAAGAGCCCTCATGCGAGTCGGATATATCTCGGGGCTGTAAAGGTAAAGCGCCAGAGAAATTGAACTGATAAAAAAATAGCTGATAGAAGCGAAAAGTAGTACTGTGCCGGGAGATCCTGCACCTTTAAGCCAGATAATCAACATGAAAATCCCACCGCCTATAAACGCCCCCGTGAACCATGTCTTGCGGCCCATGGCGTCGATTAGCAAAGCACAGACCAGAGTCCCCAACAACCCGGCGCAACTGGTAATCAGACCGAATAACAGGGACTTTTGCAACGGGAGCTTAAAGATACTGGAGTAAAGTGTTGGAAGCCAGGTCGTCAATCCATAGTTAACGAAATATCCACAAAACCAAATCACCCACACTGTCAGTGTTCTTCTCAGGTAAATTCCCTGGAACAGTTCTCGCCAATTGGTAGGCTTATTTTCCTTGATAGCCACTTTGGTCGCATCATAGGCAGGCAAATCAATACGACCGTTGTCGCTGATGATCCTCTCGAGCTCAGATACAACCTTCTCTGCTTCATCAAATCTGTTGTGGCTGGCCAACCAGCGGGGAGATTCGGGAAGATGGCGCATAAAGACCGGTATTATCAGTGCAGGAAGAGCCCCAATCAGGAACATGTAGCGCCATCCGAAATGGGGGACAATCCAGAACCCAAGCAGCGCAGCGCAGACAAGCCCTACCGCAAAGATCATCTCATAGAGGAGGACAAACCTGCCACGCCCCTGAGCTTTACAAAGTTCGTTAATATATGTCGCGGCTACAGGCACCTCACCTCCCAGGCCAAATCCCTGAATCAGGCGGAAGATGAACAATGACATGTAATTTCACGAGAATGCACAAGCTAACGACATTACGGCAAGTATTGAAACACTGAGGATGAGGGAATTGACACGCCCTTTCTTTTCTGCCAGCATGCCAAAGAAGAAGGCCCCAAGTAACTGTCCTAAATAACCAATGGAAATCAGTAAGCCGATTCTAGTTGGATCTATCTTCCAAAGAGGAATCAGAACCGGCATGATATATGCAATCGAAACCGCATCCAAAGCATCAAAAAATGTTGCAACACCCACGATAACACGCATTTTAACATGCCACATATGAAATGGCAGTCGCTCAATCCGTGCGATTATATTCTGCTGTCTCAAAGTTGCCTCATTTGCCACGCAAGCAACCTCCTCTCAAATATCTGCTCTGATACTCAAACTTGGGTTTAAAGCAAAAAGTAAGGTTGAGTGGAATCACCCCCCGTAGCCAGACATTTAGGATCCTGATCAGGATATTTGTGCACGATATTATTGTCTAGCAGGCTTCTATTCAATTTCTGTATCAGAGAATACATATTTACATATTTCTATAACGTGTTTTCTTACCAAGATCCGGTAGCAAGAGTACCAATACAGCAAAAACAACAAACCCAGCACAACTGTATAGGAAAATACGGTTGACGTTATATCCCGCCAACGGAGTCACTATGTAAGACGGAATCAAAAATGCCCCACCCATCTGAAGAGTGCTGATTATCCCCCCGGCACTTCCGGCATAGACACGGCCGATATCGGGCAACAGCAACGGAATCGACAGCAAAATCGGGAATGCAGTTCCGACAAGGAGGCCGGAGATCATTAGCAGGAGCCAGGTTGCAGTACCGAAAGGCGCTGACCAGGCAAGGTAAAGTCCCGCGGCCGCCAAAACAGTGGCTAATGCAAAGGGTTTTAGGCCCGCAAGTTTATTGAATATGATCGGCCCCAAGACATATCCGGCTCCCATGGCAACCGGCATTATGGAAGCGATCAGGCCGGCCTGAATCGGGTTGGCACCTTTGACGCTCTGGAGGGCACTGGGGAGGAAACCTAAAAAGGTAATTTTAGCACCCATATAGCACATTACGGCAACAGCGGCGATCCATAAATTCTTACTTTTTGCCGCCACTCCGATATATTTGAGGATCGGCTGCGGCGCCGCCTCCTGCGTCCCTTCCGGTTTGGCCTTTACAAGTAGGACCCACAAAATAAGGATCGCCAGCGAAGTAATCACATCTACAATAATGGCGCTTCTGAAAGACTTGAACAGCGCCGAGGTAGCCAGTGCCACCATCATGCCGACACTGGCGCTGGAAACAAAAATACCCATAGCGGTCGACATCTGGCGGCGAGGGAACCAAGCACCCAAAAGTTTGGCCCCGACAGCATTGAGAAAGCTCTGCCCCGTTCCTAACAACAGCATCAGGGCGAACATGGGCAGGAAACTGTGGACATAGATCCGGCAAAAGCCGCTGATTACGGTGATCAGCAAACCCAAGGAGATAGTATTCTTCTCGCCAAAACGGTCTGCCAACGCCCCGGCCGGAATCCCAAGGATGGCACATGTCAACATCGGCGCCGTTAAAACCATAGCGAACTGCTCAGAGTTGAAATGAAAGGCGGGGATGATAACGTGGGCTAGACCTGCTATCTGGAACTGCATCACCTCGAGGTTCAACAACGCCAACGATGAAATCAAAAGGATAATCCAACGGTAAGAGGATTTGTCCTCGACTGGCTTATTCAATTACAAACACCATCTTTCACGCATATCTTGGTATAAAAGGGCATCCATTCCTTTTTATGTCTAATATGAGTTACTGCGGTGTTTCGTAAGAAAGTAAGCCACTAAAAAGGAATAGATGCCCGCAATACAGCTGTGTCAAATGAAGTTCATCTGCTTTAAATTTGGGCAAGCACCTTTTCAAATTCCTGATCGGAAATCACGTCAACACCTGTGGCTTTCAGCAGCTTCCTCATTTTAGTAACCTCTTCCGCCTTCGGTTTCGGCTGTGGCGGACGCATGAATGGAGTTGGCACTAAGCCGCGCAGCCATGCCCCGATCTTATACCTTATGTGCAGCCGGGAATAATCACCGTAAACGAAATCATTTAGAGCCCCCAAGCCAGATTCCCAAATTCTACAGGCTTCTTTAATGTCATTTTGCTTCCAGGCCTGAATGTGGTCGATCATCGGTTCCATGGCATAGCAGAGCCCACCGTTAACAGCACCATCAAATTGCTTGTTAAGGAGATTTACATGGTACAGGTCTGCAGGAGCGGCCAGGACTGCTACATGATGTTCCAAAGAGCGAAGGGCCTCGGCAACGAGCTTGTATCCCTGATAGGAATAGGTCATTTTCCAACCAACAATATTCGGAACCGCATTGCAGATCTTTACGGTCGGTCCCACCGGAAGCCCGACGCCAAAAAAGGGCGACACGCCACAGGTCGGATGCACGATGATCGGCAGATCAACGGCCTCGTCGATAGCCTTCAGCATGTCGATCCAGACTTCGGGATACCTCTCGGGGTTCCAGGCATAGGTTACATCTCCGGAACCCATCGGCGGAAGAAAGAAGATGCCGTCCACCCCCAATTCCTTGGCTATCTTTGCGTCCCTGACTATACCTTCGGTGGTCACATCGATAGCTCCAGAGAAAATCGGGAGTTTTCCACCGGCCTCTTCAACAGCGATTTTTACAATGTTCTTCTTCTCTTCGCTGGTCAGGTAGAAAGCCTCACCAGCTTCCGGGTTGACAATGAGGCCGCCGCCAGCGTCAACAAATTTGGGCTGCAAGAAGTAGCGAATTAACTTGCGGTAGGCTTCGTAGTCAATTTCATAGCTACCTTCCTTATAAGGGACGACAACAGCAACATAGATACGATCCCACTTGGTACCATGGTCTTTTGCCATCCAATTCCCGCTCCTTTACTTAATTGTTAGTCCCTGATCCGGATCACCGGGCACAATATAATTGTCCGCAAAATGTATTTGAGAATCTGTATTACTCACTACAAAAAGTGAAATATCTCTGTAATCTACAGATCTGGCCACTGGTAATGTCCTAGGCTACTGCAAAATTTATCAGGGACGGTTTGAAAGTCATCCGTTTCGGCCGATCTGTTTTTGATCCCGCCAGGAATTTAAGGATTCGCCGCAGATGTTGGCGACGTGGGCGTGGTGGAGTTAGTAGCTCCTTTCTGTAAGAGGCCGTGGCGGAGGAGTTTGGCTATCCAAAGCCCCCAGGTCACACTCCATTCCCGGGCTTTATGCACCAGTGATGAGCCGACCTTGTCAGCAGCAGTCGTTGGTCCAAGTTTAGCAAACCAAATCCAGCCAGGCTGCCTTTCCATTACCTAGTTGTGCGGCTTGCCGCATGGGGCACTCTTCCGAAAAAACCATTTACTTCCAGCCAAGCCGCCCAGGACTCAGACGTAAAGCGACTACGACTCCCTAGCAGCGTTCCCGGGTTGAGTGCCGGGTCGCTTTTGGAAAGCGCCCGGCATCCTCCCCTTGGTTTCACATACCTGGCTGTGCAGCTAGCAGCAGTGTTCACCTTCACCCTAGCGCTTGCAGCCAGCAGCGTCTTCTGTTTTTGTTGTGATTGCTTTTCTCATGTCGCAGTTTTGATGGGAGCGGTGAAAAGTAGGCTCAAACTGGAGGGAAATAGCTCCGGCGATACCCGAAATCGGGCAAGCCCCGGGGGTAATTGATGGATGGAGCACCTGCTTAGGATCGGGCTTCCTTGCCCATCAGCACCCTGGCCCGGTGCAGCACTCCTTTCCCGTAACGAACCCGCAGGCTATCGCTTATGGCGGCTAGAGTTTCCTCTCGGCTCCGGGCCGAGCGCCCACCTTGAGCTACCGGGCCAGTCAGGCTGGCTGGTTGCTCCACCAGGCGGTTTCCAGTTCCGGTGCCAAACCCGTCCTCAGGAAACAAAGTTTCTTGCTTCCATTCCTGTTCTACCAAGTTGCTAGCCTGGATGCCCAATAGCCGCCAGGGCGGGGGATAGGCATGGGTCCAAAAAAGCTCCTCGGCTACCTTGTAAATGGCCATATCGGTATTTACGCTGGCAGGCAAAGTTCGGGAGCGGGTGAAGGTGGAGAAATCGGGCCGGCGGTACTTCAAAGTAATGGTGCGAGCCCGAAGGCCCTTCCTCCGCAAGCGAAATCCCACCTCTTCGGCCAGAAGCATGAGTTGAGCCAAAGCCGCCTCCGGGTCAGCGATGTCTTGAGCAAAGGTGGTTTCCTCGCCGATGGATTTGACCGGCCGCTCCCTTTCCAGGGTTCGCTGGTCAATGCCTAGGGCATAGAGGCGTAGCTCCTTTCCCCAACTTCCTAGTGCCCGCTCGAGTACCTCCTCCGGGTAAGCAGCCAGATCCCCGACCGTGTGAATACCCAGGCGGGAAAGCTTTTTCACGGTTTTGGGCCCCGCCCCCGGCAGCACCTCTACCGGCAGTGGCCAGAGCACGGCCCGGACCTCGGAGCGCCTAAGCTCCCTTAGCCCATCCGGCTTGGCTAGGCTACAACCAATCTTGGCCAGGAGCTTGTTTTCCGAAACTCCAATGCTGAGGGGTAGCTGCAGCTCCTGCCGGACCGATCGACGGATGGCCTCCCCTACCTCTACCCCGTCCCCGGCCGGCACCGCCAGGTAGGCTTCGTCAATGGAGACTTGCTCGATGTCAGGGGTAAACCGCTCATAAATGGAGATCGCCTGTTGGGAAACCTCCCGGTAGCGGCGTAGATCAGGCGGGAGCAGGACAGCCTGGGGACACAGCCGAACTGCCGTTTTCATGGGCATGGCGGAGCGGACGCCAAAGGTCCGAGCTTCGTAGGAACAGGTGGAAACCACCCCACGCCCGTCCGGGTCGCCGCCCACTATCACCGGCTTACCCCGGTACTCTGGGTGATCGCGCTGTTCCACTGAAGCAAAAAAAGCATCTAGATCGCACAGCAAGATGTCAACCGCGCTGCCCACTGGGTTTCGCCCCCTTGCCAGGCTCTCCGGGCAGCCTACCCTAGCATTTCTAAGCGCTTAAACCGCGCTGCCGCCTGCCGGTTGAGTGGTGGGCCGCTTCCGGACCGGTATCATTTCCGGGGCCGCAAGCGCAGGGCTTCGATGCCAACTACCTTATCGCCCAGCTGAGGCACAGCCAGGTTCAGCCGACCAGCAATCTGTTCCAGGGTTTCACCGAAAGGATGCCCCTGGAAAGCAGGGAACATCATGTTGAAGATCTGTTGAGCCCGTCTCCGTTCCCCCCGGTGAGAATAAATGATCGCCAAAAATAGCTCCCGCTGATGGGCATAGATGCCCAACTTGTCAATACTACCCCTCTCCAGGATATGCACCACTGAGTCCATGGAGTTAAACTGATTTAGATAAGGAATCCCATAGTCCAGGATGGCCATGCCCACACTCTCCGCCAAAACCACTG
The DNA here is from genome assembly GCA_014360065.1 of Clostridia bacterium. Lineage (NCBI taxonomy): Bacteria > Bacillati > Bacillota > Clostridia > Clostridia bacterium. The sequence continues at coordinate 14,562 of JACIYF010000014.1, forward strand.
GGTCGGAAGCCGAGTTGACCTCCCACCACACGTCCCTGGGACCTTGCCCCCGGATACCATCCATTACAAACCCAATCCGCTCCCGGATCATGCAAGCAGTCTCCCGGGGATGGCCAGGCGCCTTGACCCCAAACCAAGTCTCATAAACATAAGGGACAAATACTCCCAGGTTGACAGTAAAGCGTCCGGAATTGCCTTCGTTATAGCGCCAGCTTTGGATGTTGATGACGTGAGCCAAGCTGTCCTCCAAAAAACGGGCAAAAGTGCGGCCGTTCTTCTTGAATCCCAGTTCGCGCAAGGGCGCTTTTAACCCAATGCGGATGATTTCATCGATTTTCTGGCTAATAACTGACCCCAAAAATCTCTCCCCCTATGGCCCCGCCCAATACGCCGGGGCCGGCCAGACCTAGACGAATATATTCCCATGAGGTAGCCTAAATTCCTGCCAGAAGGAAAACTTTTGTGCTGAACCATCAGGCTCATACCTCGTCTTTATTAGTGGTGAAGGATCCTGAGCCCAACTAGGTCATGTAACTATTAATTCGGCAACAAAAGGAGAGACTTGACGTGCCCGAGGCCATAAGCATTAGTTTACAGGGAGTGACTAAAGCCTTTCGCCACGGGGTCAGGGCTTTGGATGGGATAAATCTAGACATTTCCGGAGGCGTATTTGGGCTATTGGGCCCCAACGGGGCCGGCAAAAGCACCCTGATGAAGATTTTGGCCACCTTGATAGCTCCCTCCCAAGGCCAGGTTCGCATCGGACCCTGGAGGCTACCTAGCGACCAACACCAAGTACGGACCATCCTCGGTTACCTTCCTCAGGAATACGGCCTGTTTGAAAACCTGACCGCCGAGGAATTTCTCACCTACGTGGCCATCATGAAAGGAATCGAGAATGGCCGGGGGGTCGCAAGCTCGGTGCAGCAAGAACTGGAGAGGGTGGGCCTTGGTGATGCCCGCCGGCGCCGCATAGCCACCCTCTCCGGCGGCATGAGACAGCGGCTGGGCATTGCCCAGGCCATGCTAGGCCACCCCAAGCTTCTGATCCTAGATGAGCCTACCGCCGGGCTGGATCCCGAGGAGCGAGTGCGCTTCCGCAACCGCATTACCGAGGTAGCCAACCACGCCACAGTCATCCTCTCCACCCATATCGTCTCCGACATCCAGGCTGTCTGTGAAAACGTAGCCGTCCTCAACCGCGGCCGTTTGGCCTTCTGCGGGAAGCTTGCGGCCCTAGCCGCCCAGGCCCAAGGATTGGTATGGGAAATAAAGGCTGGGCGGGAGCACCCCTCCCTAACCAGCTCTCAAGCAGTGGTAATCAGTTCCCGCCGGGAGGAGGAGGGAATCCAGATGCGGGTACTGGCAAAAGCTCCGCCTCATCCCCAAGCGGTACCCGCCACCCCTACGGTGGAGGACGGCTACATGGCCCTAATCTCGGGGATAGCTACACCCACCCGACCTTTTCATCTGCAGGATGGGGGCATACCTCCAGTTAACCCCAACGGCCAAGGGGGTGGGCAATAAGTGTCACTTGGAAAGGAAATCCGCACCCTAGCTTGCTACCAGTGGCAGCGCGCTCGCCGGCACTGGGCTTTGCCGGTAGCAGGCCTCCTAGCCCTGGGGGCCGGCCTGCTCTGCTTGGCCGACTTCCGGAATAACCTCTCCATAGAGATTCTCATGATGAGCCTGAGCCTGGTGCCCCTGGTCCAGGTGGTGGTCTTGGTAGCGGCCAGCCTCCTGGCCGGGCGGGAATTGACTGAAGGCAGCGCCGACCTCCTTTGGGTCACCCCCTTGAGCAACTCCGGTATCATTTGCGGGAAGTTGCTGGGACTCGCCCCCTTGTGGCTTCTGACCACCTTGGCTTATTGCCTGGTACCCGCTGCCGCCATGACTATGAAATGGCTGCCTCAAGGCCTGGAGCCCGGGTATCTGGGCCTGGAACTTAGTACCTTGTTTCTGAGCGTAGGTGCCAGCTTGGCCTTTGCCGTGACCTTGGGAGCCATACTGGGCCTGGTGCTCCGGGGTATAGCCCTATTTGCCACCCTGGCCGCCACCTGGGGAATCTCGGTCTTGGGGGCGGTAGCCGGGCTGGCTTACTTCCACCGGCCCATCTGGACTCTCTTCAACTCCACTCCCCTCCCCATGGCCATCTTTATGAATAACATACTCGATGCCTATGCTTTTCTCCCCTACCAGGGCTTCTTTAGAGCCCACGCCCTCACTTACCTGGCGGTTGCCGTCGCCTTGGTCCTGGTGCCGGCTTTGATCATCAGGGGTAGGCGGTCCCGGGGCCAAAAGATGCTCGCCACCCGGCTCGCAGCCCTGGCCAGCCTGGTAGCGGTGGTGGCAGCCGGCCTGAGCTTTTACCTCCCTTACCGGCAGCCCTATGTAATCTCCGAACAAGAGGCCGCCTACTATTATCAAAACGCCCTCCAGTTGGGGGCTAAGGATCCCTATGGTCCGAGCTATCCCCCGGGATCCGGCCCGGTCAATCCGGCAGCCAGGGCCGCTGGGACAGCTAACCCTGATGAAATAGCCCGGGCGGTGGAAGTCTTCAACCCGCCCCTGCATATAACCAGTTATGATCTCCATGTCGATCTCTCGGCTCCACCCCAAGTCGAGGTCCAGGCTATCCTGAAGCTGGAAAACCGGGGATCTAAGGAGCTCACCCGCCCCTGGCTGGCCCTCAATCACAACTTCCGGGTGACCCAAGCCAAGTGGTCCCAAGGCAGTCCCATTTCCGTCCGGTATGACCCAGCCCGGGCGGACGGTTTCTATCTGGAAGGCTTAACCCTGGCCCCGGGCGAAGGTGGCTATTTAGAGCTGACCTATCAAGGTCAGGCGAATATGTGGTGGCTGGGCGCCTCGGCCTCGCCTCCGCAACTGGTGTACTACAACCACCCCCGCACCTTTTACCTGGCCCCGGAATACGGCTGGTACCCGTTGCCGCACCCGGTGAAGTTTGCCCTGGTGAGTACCGACCAGCGCGGCCAACATTATATAGAAGCACCGGGCAGTACCGCGCCCCGCAGGGAATGGCTGGCCCTGGCACCCCCAACGGGGCTCCCGGGTCGAGCCCATGCTCTGGCCAAGCAAGCTGGCCAAACCACCGATATCTGGACCCGGACCGCTCACTTTCAGGTGGAAGTGACCCTGGCCCCCGCCCAGTCCGGTCCCGGCTTCATGGTGTTGAGCAACCTGGGAGCCGCTACCCCGGCGGAGCCGACGCCCCCCGCCGGGCCTGGCCGCACCGTCAGCTTGGCCGGTGATTCCGCCTACCTGTACCTGATGGGATCGCCCGGCATGAAAGCCTATCCTGGTCCAGGGGGTACCGTCTACGCTGCTTCCGAAATGCAGGTGGAGAAGTTTGTGGCCGGCGGCTTTAGGGCCATAGAATTCATGCAGCAGGCTTGGGACTTGTTTGGAGTTTCACCCCGCTCCTGCCGGGTGATTGCCTGGCCCGCCCCGCGGGTTAATATCGGCAATTTCGGAGGCGACATGATGGACAGCATCGAAGGGTTTTACCTGGGCAATTGGGTCTATTTGGTTGAGCAGAGATCAGATGTTCGCCTGGCCATCTGCGCCATGGATGTGCTGGTGGGCAGGCGCCTGCCCTCCGGTGCGGAAAGCCGCCTTATCGAGGGCCTCCTGGAAAGTCAAAGCCAACAAAAAAAGATCGTTACCACTGAGGGCCACTATCCGGTACCCTGGGAAGATGAGCAAACCCCGCCGGAAAGCCCCGCCCTGCCCACGCCAGCAGATATCGCCAAGTGGATCCAAGGCCATGACCCTGAGACGGTCAAGGCTACCATGCACCGGCTTTACCTCACCGCCCGAAAGCGCCCCCTTGAACCCCAGGATCTGGCCCCGTTTAAAGGAGGGCAAGGTTGATGGGACACAATCACATGGGAGCCCCGATGGGGCTTAATCTAGGAGCCCAATCTCCAACCTGGTGGACCGCAATCGCCGGCATCGCCAGGCGTTCAGCGGCCCAGCTCCGCCTTTTGAAGTCGAGCTTGCCCTTGGCTCTGGGAGTAACCGTCCTGGCCTGGGTACTCCTTCGGTATTACCAGGAACTCACCGGCAACCCAGTCGACCTTTCCCAAGTCCAATCAGTGTTGGAAAAATACCTGGTCTTGGGGGTGGTACCGGCCTCTTTGGCGCTTTGGTCGGACCTGGATGGCAAACGGCCGGGCCTGTTTTTAACCCTGCCGGTATCCAGGCTGGAAATGGTGGTGGTCCGGACCCTCATCCCCACCCTGCTCTGGGCGCTGCTGGCCACCTTGACCCTGGCCTATGTTGACGGTTTTGTGCTAGAGTTAGGGCAGGATCAGGCCTTACCTATGCTGGGCCGGAGTTGGCCGGTAGCAGTCTTTTTGCTAAGCCTGACTAGCTTCCTCAGCACCATGGCTAGGAGTCCGGTGGCCGGCGCCGGCGGGGTCTTGCTCTACTGGCTCCTCCATCATTTACTGGGCCCCTCCAAAATTGGTGCCCGTTTCTACCTGTTTCAGGGCAGCCTGACCATGCAGTCAGCCGGCCGCCCGGGGCAGGAGCTGGCCACCAATCGGGAGGTTTTAATAGCCGCCTCGATCATTATGGCGCTGGCCAGTTGGCTCCTTTTGAGGTCAACCCAGCGGTTTTTGGGAAAGAATTAATATGGGAAAGCTGAAGGGACTATGCCATTGACCGACCAAGAGCTATTGGAACTCATCGCTCAAGGCGACCAAGCCGCTATGGAAGTGCTAGTCTACCGTTACCATGCGGAGATCTATCGCTACCTCTATCGCAGTACCAATAGGGAAAAGTTGGCGGAAGACCTGGCTCAGGAGACCTTTTTGCGGGTGGTAAGATACCTGGGTCAGGGGAAATACCCGGCCCAGTTTCGCCCTTGGGTTTACCGCATCGCCACCAACTTGTTGCGGGACACGTTTAAGAGTGCTGGTTACCAGAGACAAGTCCCCGCCAGCCAGGAAGAAGTGGCCCAGCTAAGCGAGGAAGGGCCGAAGGGTCGAGCTGAGTCAAACCTCATTGACATCGTCCTCAAGCAAGAACTACGTAAGCAGGTGGTGGAAGCTATCCAGGCCTTGCCTAGGGAGCTCCGCCAGGTGATAATCATGCGTTTCTATCAAGAGTTAAAGATCAAAGATATAGCTCAGGCCCTGGGGATGCCCGAGGGCACTATCAAGTCCCGCCTTCACCGGGCCTATTTACAGCTATCCGAGACTCTGGGGGATTATGTGGATGATTCCCAGGCCCAAGGGAATCGCAGGTTCAAGACAGCCAAGGAGTGAGATGGGGGCGCATCGAAACAAGTATGAAAATGCCGGCAGTGCTGGGCAACCCGGTGGAGGGGATGTTTCGGAAGCATCCAAAGATGGGTAAGGTGGTGAGAAGGTATGTCTGACTCAACTGAACTGGATCAGGAAATCGCTCGGGAAGCCAACCTTTCTCTCGAGGCCATTGCCGCTGTTAACGGTAAGCTGCGGACTTATACCGTCCCTGATCCCACCCTCGGGCAAACGCAGGCCTTGATCCAAGTGCTGGCGGCAGAAATGAAGGCGCAGGGACCGGCCCAAGCGGCCCAAGAGCAGGTACAGGCCCCAGCGCGGGCGCAGGCCCAAGCACCCACCCCGGGTTTTGCGGGCTTATACCCGGACTCCGGGCTCCAGCCTCAGGACCTAGCCGGCGATATCGGCTTCCGGGATGTGGTAGCGGCGGTTTTGGCGCAAATCAAGTTCTATCCGGCCTACGTTTGGTTGGTAGCCGGGGCCTTGCTGTTCTTGGGAGCAGCGGCCACCGCCTTCTTTGCCCCTTACCAGATTCACCTCCTGGTGGCGCTGGTGCCCTGGATCGGCAACCTCATTACCTTCTATGGCATCCACCAGACCAAAAGCGTGTGGGCGGACTTGGAGGCCTGCTGCCCCATCTCCCCCGAAGTGCTGGTGCTGGGCCGGTGGCTGGCGGCAGTGATCTTGGATATCTTGGTGGCCACCGCTGTAAGTGCGGCCACAGTCCAGCTGGGCTGGGAGGCCAGCTTGGGGCAGCTGCTCTGGGGTTGGCTGGCGCCCTTGATGTTCAGCTCTGCCTTGGCCTTATTCCTGACTCTAAAGATGGGCATGCCTCAGGCTCTGGTAGCGCTCACTTCCTTCTGGGCCCTGGAGGTGTTGGCCCGAGAGCACCTGGGGCCTTTTAACCTTTTGGCCGTACCCGGGCAATCACCGGGGCTGCTCAGCCAAGCCTCGGCCCTCGCCCTGGCAGCGGTCTTGGTAGCGGGCTCATTGAGGACCTTAAAATACGTGCGAGGAAACCCACCGCCCTATGCAGATTGACTTGGTCCAAGTAGAAAAAACTTTTCCTGATCCCAGCCGGCTGGGCAACAACGTTGCCCCGGGCCGGGCTCCCCGGCCCGGGGGCCAGGCCACCGTGGGGTTGAAAGGCATCACCTACAGCTTCAGCTCCGGGGTCTACGCCGTAGTAGGTCCCAATGGAGCCGGAAAAACCTTGCTCTTGCGGACTATCTGCGGGCTGGAAACCCCTGCCTCCGGCCAGGTCCTGGTCAACGGCCAGGACCTGGCCGCTGCCTCCACCAAACGCTGGCTGGCGGCCCGCTTGGGCTATGTCCCCCAGAATGTTAGCTTGCCGGTCACTTTGAGCGTTGAAGAGGCTTTGCATTACTTTGCCATCCTGCGGGGCCGACCCGCCCATGCCCGGGTAGATGTCCTTCTCCGCCAATTTGAGCTGGGCCACCTGGCCCGGCGGCGTCTGGCCAGCCTCTCCCCCGGAGAGCGGCGCCGCTTTCTCATCGCCCAGAGCCTCCTTACCGATCCCTGGCTATGGGTTTTGGATGAACCCACCTCCGGCTTGGACGGGCCTGGCCGACAAATGCTCCTGCAGCTGATCAACCGTATGGCTTTGTCCCCACAGCGCACCATAATCATGGCCACCAATCTCTGGGAAGATGCCGAAGCCTGCGCCGACCAGGTTCTAACCCTCAGAAGCGGCCGGATCCTGACTCCCTAGCTTGGGGCGCGCTTGGCCTGAGCCACCGTATTGCTGGGGCTCTCCTGCTTGCCTGTTCTCTAGCTAGGCCAAGCCTGACAGGCGAGCTCAAGCTCCGTTGCCCACATACTTAAAGCCATAAAGATGGTATTGGTCATCCTTTTGACCGCAGACGATCAGCATCCTCGGGGTCTGAATCACAGAGGTGATTTCGCTGCCAATTCGCACCGGCAGCTTCATCACCGGAACCCATTTGCCCATGGGCTTTAAGTAGTCAGCCAACCCACCGCCGAGGTGCTCTATATTCGTTTCTTCACCTCTGAGGTATAGAGAGGCTAGGCCCGGTAGAAAATAGGGTTCGACTGGTGCTGGCCCCTTGGCCCGAACCAAGATGTCTTCCCCAAGGGTTCGCGGGCCGCGGTCCAAACTCCTATTCCCCATACCGAGTTTAACAGCGCCTGGCGGGAATTGATGTGGTCAGGGAGACAAAAAGTGCCAACGACCGCCCAAACTACCTGCGCCAGTACCAGTACCCCAAGAAGCACACCCGTCACTTGGTCCAGCCGGCTGCGAAACAATCTCTTGCCCATCTTGGCACCTCTCAGTGATAGTGTACAGATTAGGGCCCAACGGCATTCTAGCAAAGGTAAGCATTTTCGACTTAGCTGGACCTGCCGGAGCAGACTGTCGAAAGGAAGCCTTCCAAGAACTCTTTCGTATCTTTAACAGGTATGGGGAACCCCTGCTTAACCTTCTCGGCAAGGATGTGCTGTTTATCCAGGGTTACCAAAAAGCCCGCGGCTGCCTTATATGCCCCTGCCAGCACGTGGCAATCCTTCTCAGCTACCAGGTCCCGCCACCGGTCTTTTTCCTCCGGGGTAGGCCCGTCCGCCAGCTCGACCTCCGTTGTTCCCAGCTCCTGGTAGAACCGCAGCAGGGCACCCTTGCTCATCTTCGCCTTTATGTTGCGTTCAGCCTCCAAAAGCACCTGCCTGGTAGCTGCAATCTGTAGGTATCCCGCCCGGGCCAGCTTAAGGATCATTGCCGATCCTCCGCCAGGAGATCCGGCGGCTGCTATCCAGCAACTCGCATCTAAGAAAACCTTAACCTTTTCGCTCATGGGTTAAGCAGGCGCTCGACGTTGCGGGCAACTTCCGGGCTGATTCTATCGGCCTCCAAGAACTCACGAATCTCCTGGCGGGTATAGTCCCTCGACGGCAAGGTTTCTCCAGGTTTCCTTTCCTCCCCCAAAAACGTCTCCAGGTCACACTCCCTTATTCTCCATAGCTTACCCGTTTTTATTCCCTTGAGCTTACCTTCCCTCAACCAATCCCGGATGGTTTTAGGGCTTACAATCAGCCGATCGGCTACCTCTTCGGGGGTCAGAAGTCTTTCGGCCATTTGTACCACCTCCTTATCATCACCTACTATAGCGGCCTCATCCACAGCTGTCAATACTTTTCCGTACTTTTCGCTCCTTAACTTTCCCCCTTCGCCTTGATCTCAGACAACTAACAAGCTACATCGGGTGTGGGCTTTGATTCAGAGAAGGAAGTCGTTCGTAAAGAGGACAATGGATTAGCGTCGTCCGAAACCGACTTAAGCGAAGTGCTCATGACCATCCGAGGCTTGATGAAGAGTTGAAGGGCCGATGGCAAAGCGTTTGCCGGGTAGGTCCTGGTAGCGGTCCGGGTCGCAGGTGAGGATGATAAATTGGAGCCGGGACGTGGCTTGCTTAAGCACCTCCAGCACCCGGCGGCAGCGCTCCGGGTCGGTATTGATCAGGGGATCGTCCAGGACCACCAGCTGCCTTTCCCCCTGAGCTAAAAATAGCCCTAGAGCCAGCCGCATGGCCAGCCCCAGCTGCTCCTGGGTCCCACCGGAGAAGACTTCAGGCGAAACTACCTCGCCCGTACCAATTCGAACCCCAGCCAGGGAAAGATCTGAGGTAGACAATTCCACCTCCCGACCGCCGGCGGCTGGGGTTAAGGTTGCCCCCGATGCCGCTGCCCGGGCTCCGGGCTGGTTGCTTGCTTGGCCACTGGCGCCAGCCCCAGCCACCTCGCCGGTCATGGCCCAAAACAGCCGGTTGACTTCCTGGCTCACCGGAGCCGCCATTTCCTGCATCATCTGCTGGCGCCGGGCGCTCACCAGCTGGTGGAGCAACTTGATTACTCGGGCCTTTTGCCTCTCTTTCTCGGCTTCCCGCCGGGCTAGCTCGCACTTTTCTTCCAAAATTGCTACCTGGGAGTAGGGACCCTCCGCTCCCAGAGTCTCAAGCTGGCCCCGGATCCGGCCCAGCTCCTCCCCGGCCCGCCTGGCCTCTTCCTGTACCTGGTTCAATTGCTCCCTTAGCCTTTGGGCCCTGATCTCAGGATTCTGGTCTTCGGGGGGCAGCTTGGCTTTTAGGCGGTCACAGATTACCTTTTGTTCCTCTCGCTTCCCCACCGCCTCCTGCCAAGCCCTCTCAAGCCTCATAAGTTCACCGCCATAGGCAGCCAGCTTCTTTTCCAGCCCTTCCTGGGCGGTCTTCTTCTGTCCTTCCAGTCCAGCCATCAGGCTCTGGAGCTTGGCCATTTCCTGATTAGACCGGCTTAGTTGCTCGCGGAGCTGGCTAAGCTTTTGGTTAAGCCCCTCCCGCTCCTGCTCCAGCCGGCCAACCTCCTGGCGCAAGCTCGCGAGCCACCCCGCATCGGGAGCGCCAGCCGATACATCGGGCCTGCCCCCGTTCTCCCATTTACTCTCCCAGTCCCTCTGCCTTTGCTCCAGCCAGGCCCGGTAATCGGCTAGGTTGGTCACCTGGGGTGGGGCCGAGCGCAGGGCCTCTTCCTGCTGGCGGCCCAGCTCCTGGGCCCGCTGCTTAAGGGCCAATCCCCGCTGCTCCTTCTGTCGAAGCTCCTCTAAATCTTTGGCCCGGTATTGAGCCAGGCAAGCCTCCAGCTCGCCCGCTATCCTTCCTCGCTCGGCAATCAGCTTTTGCAAGTCCTTGGCCCCCGAGCGGATGCAGATCCGCCCTAAGCCAGGCAGAGCTAACATCGCCTGATCGGCAAACTCGAAGCTTACCGGCTCCCCCGGCACCACCAGCTGGCTGCCCTGGCTAGAAGGAGTCTGCCAACTTACCTCCACCTGGCGCTCAAAATCCAGCTCCACCTTGAGCCCGGCGGCCCGGATCTCGGCCTCCAGGCCGTCCAGCTGCCGCTGCCAGCCTTCAGCCCGGCGAACTACCTCGGCCTGGGGAAAGGGTTCCCGATCAAGCTCCGCCTGAATTTGCTTTAGCTCCTGGGCTTGGCCCTCTAAAGTCATAAGCCGCTTAAACTCATCTTCCAGCTGGCTTCGCTCCGCTACCAGCTCTTTTACCAGCAAGGCTTGATCCAATTCCTGGCGCCTTGACTTAGCCAGCTCTTCAACTTGGCGCTGCCTTGCTTCGCTGGCGGAAAGCTCAAGCTGTAATTGCCCAACCCTGGCCATGAGCGCCTCCGCTGCCCCCTGCTGCTCCTTGATCTCAGCCTCAAGATCTCTTATCTGATCCCGAAGCTGATTGGCTTCCGACCGCTCCTGGGTGAGCCTCGCCGCCTCCTGGGCCAGTGCCTGGTATTTTTTCTCGGCCTCATGGAACTGCTGGAGGTGGTCCCGATACTGCTTGACTTCTTCCTCGAGCTTCCGCTCTTCCTCTACCAGCCTTTGGCTTTGGGCCTGAAGCGCAGCTAGCTTGTCTTGCCAATGCTCCATCTCCTGGCGCCTCGCCTCGGCCTGGGAGAGAGTTTCTTTTGCCGCCTTCAGCTTTTCTTCCCAACCGGCCAGCTCCCTTTCCGCCAGATCCAAGGCTGAGCCGACCTGTACGTCCCCCCGCTTAGGGGTAAAAATCTGCTGGTAGGCTTGACTGAGGTTTTGGATCAAGCGCCGGTCGGCCGGACCCAGCACCGCTGAGCCCAAAGTCCGCCGCAACCGGTCCCGAACTTCTTCGCTGGTACCTGGCCAAGAATAATGCTCCCGCCCCTGCAGCATCCAGAGCGAGCGGGCCAGCCCCCAGTTTTCCCTCGGCGTCAACCCTCGGGTAGAGCGCTGGGGAAAGCGGGCCTGCATGATCCGGTAAACCTCTTCATCCGCCTCATCGCCTTCGGCTAAGAGCACAAACTCCCGGCCGTTCCACTCATAAAGGGAGCTATGGGCCTGATTTAGAAACCGTTTCTCCAGGCGATAGCGGCGCCCACCCGATTCCCATTCCAGGCCCACCTCCGGGTAGAGCCTAGTCCCCCAAGGGCAAAGCTCCCGTATTTCCTGACCTTGGGCCCGATAACGGTTAAAGAGAGCCAGGCTGATGGCCATTACCAAAGTGGACTTACCAGCTTCATTGGAACCATGAATGATATTGACGGCTGGATCCATCTCGGCAAGCTGGATCCGGTTACGAAAGCAGCGGATCCCTTGAGCGGAAAGGGCACGCAGGATCAACTAGACCCACCCCCTGCCAACTGCTTAAGCCAGCGCAAGGCTTCCACCCGGTCCTCGGGCTTAAATACCCCTAAGCGGTCACCGGCACCCGAAAAACCTACATCTCGGTCCCAAGCGCGCTGCAAGTCCTCTAGCACCCCGGCCAGCAAGGGGTTGTCCCGGGTCAGCTCATCAAGGGCGAGGCCGGTGGGTTTGGCCTCCAGCCCCGACCTATCTAGTTCAAAGTAGAGCACCCGCTCCTTGGCCCAGGCCTCTAGATCCTCTAAAGCTCCCAGGTCACCGGCGGCCAAGAAGCCCCGGAGCCGCACCTGGACCAAGGTGCGCCGGGGCTCAGGGAGAGACTCCAGGTACTCGGCCAAGCGCTGCTTGAAAGCCACCACAGGGTCTTGAACTGGAGCCGAAGCCTGCCCATGGGAATCCTGCACATCCCAGTCCAGGGTTACCCACCGTAACACCGACAAGGGTAAGCGCTCGATTTGGGGATGGCTTCCCGGACCAGCAATTGTCACCAGCACCGCTCCACCCGCCCCTTGGCCGGCACCGCCGCTTGCCTCGTCGCCTTGGCCAGCTTCCTCAAAGGATCCCGGCTCAAGCGTCCCGGGGTAAACCGTCCGGTCCCCGTAAACAAGAAATGAATGCCAGTGGCCCAAGGCCAAATAATCCAATCCTAGAGCCGAGGCGGTATCCAAGGCGATCGGGTGATCGTCAGGGGAGTATTTGCCCTCGATGGCGAGGGAGCCATGGGCCACACCAATGAGGACTGCCCCCGCACCCGCCCCAGCCCCTGCGGCCGCAGGCCCCGATCCCCCATCGGCTCCCCCAGCTAGACTCGTTCCCTTTGCCCACCTGACAGCCTCGATCTCTTTCTTCCATTCGGCCATGGGGTCTTGAAATGAGCGCTTGGCCCGCACCGGCGAGGGGAGAAGCAAGGCCTGCCCCACCGACACCGGCTGGCGCTCCCGCAGGATATGTACATTGGGCGGACAAAAGCTGGTAAAGGCAGGGCTATTATAGATGGAGTCGGCCGTCAAGGGATCGTGGTTTCCGGGAAGCACGTAGACGCCAATAGGCGAAGCTCCTTCTAGAATCTGGGCCACGCGGTGGGCTAGGGACTTGTCCACCAGATTATCTTCAAAGATGTCCCCGGCCACCAGGATGAAGTCAACCGCCCTCTGGCGGGCAACCTCCACCAGCTGCCGGGCCGCTTCCAGCCGGGCCTCGCGCACCGCCTCGGCCGCCTGCGCTACCCGGTAGGCCCGCATGCCGATCTGCCAGTCCGCCGTATGTATAAACCGAACCATGCTTTCCCTCCCTGGCCCCTCGCTCCGCCAGCACTCCACCGTTAGCGGCACGACTTGGTTGGAGCCTTAGTGCATCATCACGCAGGTATTGTAGACGCACTTGAGGCCGTTTTCCTGGCAAAACTTAATGGCGGCCTCGCTTTCCGCCCCCGGCTGCAGCCAGATGCGCTGGATTCCCAACTCCTTGGCTTCCTTTATTACTTCCTCGGCGCTCTTTGGCGGGACTACAATGTCCACCACATCCACCTTGACAGGAATGGCGGCTAGGTTGGGATAGCACTTGGTACCATCTAGCTGCTCCAGCTTAGGATTGACTGGGTAAACCTCATAGCCCCGGCGGCGAAGATTGTGGAAAATCTTGTTCCCGTACTTTTCGGGGTTGTCGGTAGCGCCCACCACTGCAAACCGCTTTTGGGCCATAAATTCCTTGATGAGATCTTCCATCCCGCACCCTCCATTCTGGGGTCGTCGCCATTCTGTGAAGAGATTATACCATACACATTTGAGGAAGGCCTTGACATTCTTCTCGGCCAATGATTATACCACGCAAGATCATGGAGCCATGTACAGCCAAACGGTTAGACTTGCCCCGGGAAGAAGCAAAGTACAGAATGGGCGTGGAAGGTGCTATTGCTCTCCGGCCTCCCGAGCCGACACCCCTCGTAGCCGCGGCCCGTAGGTGACATTGTCCAACACCGTCCCCGGAAACAAGGTGGGCAGCTGCCACACCATGCCCACCCGCCGCCGCAGGGCAAATACGCCCATGTCCCGTATATCCTGGCCGTCCAAAAGAATCCGGCCAGCGCTAGGATCTTCCAGGCGATTGAGCAGCCGAAGCAAGCTCGACTTGCCAGCCCCGGAAGGCCCCAAGACGGCAGTAATCTCTCCCTCCGGAAAGGCAATTGTTATATCTTTAAGGATAACGCCCATCGATGCTGCATCAGGTGGGCCGGAGAGGGAATGGTTGCGCATTAGGGTAACCTTATCGAGTTCCAGTTTAGCTCCAGCCATCTTCTCACCAGTCCATAACTGTAACTAAGCATTCTATAATTACCAGCCCCGCGTGCGGCCGCAATTATTATACCACTCCCGCGCACCCAGCCGGTTTTCTTGGGCTTTCTTCCTCCCAGCTCTCCTTTGCGCTTTTGCTTTGAATCTAACTTTCCGGCTAGCAGGAATCTCCCAACCGGCTCGCGAAGTCATAGAGTCGAATTAATTACCAACTAAGGTAAGGACTGAGAACATGCGAGTATATCAAGCTGAAAGAAATGATCCTTGCCCCTGCGGAAGCGGTCGCAAGTACAAGAAATGTTGCCAGGCAGAAGTGGAACATCAAACCCGCCTAATCAGCCAAGCAGTAGGTCCTGGAGTCACTGCTCACGGCCGCGAAGTAATTGAGACGCTGGGTTTTATGATCGGCCTAAAGCAACCAGAAGGCCACCCACCCGATGCCACTTTACTGGGGCAGCTCCTGCGTGAGGTCTGGGAGAAGGAAGAGGAAGAGCTGGGTAAAGGTAAAGCAGACTTTGAGCAAATCCTTGAGGGATTCGCGGAGCTAATGCAAAATAAGCCGAATCTCCGTTATTTGCGCATACCCGGCCCCGTGTGGTTCGCAGCCACTGAGTTCGCCAAGGAGGAACTGGGGGAGGAAGAGAAAGAAAGTGATCTCGACGAAAAATACTTAGATGCCATCCTGGACTATACGGCGGAGGAGCTTGGGACAGACTGGATCGTAGACGGGATAGAACAGATGGCCTTGTCCTTGCAATACGATAGTTACAACAACGACGAGCTGAAGACCCTACTGACGGTGCTGGGGTGGTGGCTGGATCCGAGCAAAAATGAGATCTTATTGACACTGCTCCTGAGCGTTACTGCCGCCGACCTGGCAGCCGGCCAAAGCGAGCTCAAATCTATCTTAGAAAGCTCAGATGATGACTCGATGCAGATGCAAAAGGCGCGCCAGCTGTTCATACGCTATCCGGTTCTCGAGGAAGTACACTCTGCCCGCTTAGTAGAAGAAGTGGAACTAGCCTACCGGCAAATCATGGATGGGTCTCTGAATCTGGATGTCCCCTTTTATGCCATCTCAGGAGGCACCTTTGCAGCCTTGGCCAGTACCATCGATTTACTTGAGAAAATGGATTTAAAGAAGCTCATATTGGCAGCAGATCTGCCAGCCCGAGAGCTCCTGGGGCCGGCCCTCTGGGAAGAGGGAGAGGTCAGGTTCTTCCTGCACGAAGTGCTCAAGCTTCTGAAACAAGAGCAGGAAAAGAATCCAGATAGTCCCCTTGGTCGTTCTCTGGAAAGCCTTATGGTGGCCTTGGCTGCTGTAGTAACGGTTTTTCAGGTACAGCTAGTAGAAACGCTGTATATCCGCTGCATTGCGCGCCTCCACCAACGCTTCCCCCTGCATCTTCCAGGAGTGGATACCCTGGTTGAAGGGCCTGTCGAACTGCTGGATCCTGCTATCATTGAAGAGTACGCTGCCTACTTGGAGTCCCAGGACCAAAAGGAGGAGGCCAACCATCTGCGCCGCCAGTATCAAGCCTATGGTGCCGGTGTCAAGGAAAAACTGGCGGTCCTCCCTGAGCTTTGGGTGGAAAAGCTCTTGCACATGAACTCCTCCAGCTGAGAAATGGCTTTATCTGGCCTGTCGATAAGTTCGGTTGCGGCTTGCGGCGCATCGAGCCGGCCTTGGTACCCTCAGTGTGACGTGTGTCGACGTGTTCTCGGCCATGGCCCGTACTGCTACCTTGCGAAGAGGTTGGCTTGATGAGTGCATTGAGTCCATTGCCTTGTGGCTGAGGTATTCTCGCCACTTCGCTTCTAGTAAACAGGTCTACCTCAAGCCGGGCTCAAAAAGGTACTACAAAGATGCCGAGGTATCCGAGTGGGCATCCCGCCTGGGCGAAGCATTCGGTTATCTCGAGATGCAGAGAAGGGGATATATTTTTATAGACCATTTCGAGAAAGCAGTATCTTGGAGCTTAATTTATCCGGAGAAAACCATCATGAGAACCACTATATGGATCCTTTGGTGCATGTTTTCCCGGATGGAGCAATATCTGTAGGTAAGCTTCGGGACTTAGAGCTGGAGCCCTGGAGGCCTAGAATGTCCGTGGAAAAGCAAACCGACGGGCACAGAAGGCAGTGGTTATTTTTCATTTCCGCCTAGGCCGGCGAATCTTGCGTATGCGGAGACGCTTAGGTGTAATAACCGAAAAGGCCCCTCAAGCTCGGCCAGATGCAGCTCTGTAACACTGGCAACGAGCGATCCTTTTAACCCTTGGGGTATACCAGCCAGCCGAATAAGGATTACACCCTTGATTACGCAGTGCTGGCGAAACACGATTTCTCCAAAATCCTTGTCCGCCGTAACCAGTATGGCTCACTGCTTGTTTGCTAGATCAAAAACTGCATCGTCGGTAATTCCAGGTTCCATTTCGGCCACGTAAGTAACCTTATAGCCATGCGCCCGCAAGGCAACCACAATGTCTCTATCGACACTTTCATCAGCCAGGAAATTCATTGAACTTCCTCTTGGACAGGATAGACCACATCAGCCCGAATAGCTTCTGCCGCAAAAGCAAGTGCGGCCCGGATTGCCTCCTCAGTCAACCGCGGGTGCGCTTGAATAATCTGCTCCACAGTCTCCCCTTGAGCAAGCTTCTCCAGGATTAAGTCTACCGGGATCCTAGTTCCCGCAATGATTGGCTTGCCCATCAAAAATTTCGGGTCTGATTTAATCAGGTCGGTTTCCACCGGCTGTACACCCCCAATGTTCCCATTAACATACGTACCATATCTGCCTCCCTTTGGCCTACGAGGCATCCTACAATGTTGTCAAAATGACTGGATTAATAGCTGCCATCCTGATTTTGGTGCCGGCAGGTAAGGGATATCCTACCCTCAGTATATCATGAACTTGCTACCCCAACAACGAACCGCTCCGGCTCCGGCCTTGCATCTTGATGGTTTAACCGCAGGCAGAATTCTAAATGGAACCCAGATCCCTAAAGCTAGCTACTCTTCCGCAAAGTACCTCTTCACCATTGCCGCTATGAACGGTTTGAAGTCACCCAGATGATTCTGGATTATATCCCAGACTTCATCGGCATCAACCTGGTCGTAAAGGTGCACCACCCGATTGCGAAACCGAACCATGGCTTTATAGGTTTCTTTCATTTCCGCCGGCACTAGCCCGTGTTGAGCTGCAACTTCAATGGTTTCAGCATAAGTTTTGGGTAGCCCCCATCCCTCTCGGGCCACCACGTGGGTGCAGGCATCCAGCAAAGCCTCTATTGCCACCTGGAGCATCCGGGTAGCCGCAGCCTCATAAATAGAGTCAGATTTAAACTGGTCCCGGCCCATGCGCCGAAACCTTTCTAGCTCCCTCAGCTCCTGACGCATAAACTGCAGCTTCTGCCGGAGCTTTTCTTTGTCGACTGTCATAGAAACTCCTCCCGCAACCCCGCGTCGAAATCAGCGTACAATTGACGTAGGTCAGGCTGGAAATCACAATACCAGCGGATAACGCTTTCCTTAAAGTCGGCCAACATAACTTCATCCCTAAGATACAAGAGCCGGCCGGATTCCAGCACCCGCATCTGCAGAGTCACCGGTACTCGTCTCAGGTTTATCAGGTTAACATCATCGTTTCTAACGATGCCAAGTAGATCCGAAAGCAGCTCTATCTCCCGCTCCAAGTCCCAGGAGCTTCCCGGCACCGGCAAGACCGCTAAATCTAGATCGGATAGCACCGTCTGCAGCTCGGTGCCATAGGAACCGTGAAGGTAGAGAGCGCCAATGTCACTTTGGCTCTGGGCCAGGGTCTTTAAAGCTGTGAACTGTTCTGGAGAGAGACTCAGCTTTTCCAGCCTTCGACTCAACCGTACCACGTGACCACTCCGTTCCTTTCTCAGGGCACCTAAGTTGCATGCGGGCTAATCCCCTTATGCACCTTTTCTAACCGCCCTGAGGCACCAGGTTGTATCTATTATACCACCCCTTGGTAACCCATCCCATTCTTATGGCGACCCTTTCCCTCTTCCCGCCGATCAGAAACAAATTCCCACCAATGGCCATTAACCGGCAGGAATCCCTCAGTTCCCTCCCGAAATTACTGGTCGGGTTGGCTATCCTCTCAAAACCCACCACCCTAGAAGGAGTATACATATGACCAGGGTTCTTGTTACCGGAGGAGCGGGGTACATAGGCAGCCATGTGGTTAAGGCGCTGGGGGAAAGGGGATATCAGGTCCTTACCTACGACAACCTCTCCACCGGCCACCCTTGGGCAGTCCTGTATGGAGACCTGGTAGAGGGAGACCTCTTGGATCAGCAAAAGCTCACGGCCACCCTTTTGGCCTTTCGGCCCGAAGCAGTCCTCCATTTTGCCGCCAAAATCGTGGTTCCCGAATCGGTAGCTTATCCCTTGCTTTATTACCAGCATAACTTCATCGGTACCCTAAACCTGCTCTTGGCCATGCAGCAGGCCGGTACCGGGCGGCTGATCTTTTCCTCCAGCGCCGCCGTTTACGGGATCCCGGACAATATCCCCATCCCTGAGGACGCACCCTTATCCCCCATTAACCCTTACGGTCAAACCAAGGCCATGGCCGAGCAGGTGCTGGCCGACCTGGCGGCATCGCCTGCCAGCCTGGCCCTAGCAGGCCGCGGGACCGTCGCCAAAAGTGCCCCAAGCAGCGCCCTAAGCAAGGACTACCCGGCCGGCCGCGCAACGCTTGCCAGGGCAGCCAAGCTAGTATCCCGAGAGGTAGCGGCAACTTCTTCCTTCGGGGAAAATGGGTTAGCCGCACCCGTTCCCGGCTTTCATCCTAGCCCCGAATTCCGTTACGTGGCCCTCCGCTACTTCAACGTTGCCGGAGCTGATCCCCAAGGGCGCATCGGTGAGAGCACCGCCGCTCCCACCCACCTCATCACCGTAGCCATGCGTACCGCCCTAGGCGAGCTACCCTGCCTCAACGTATTCGGGACTGATTACCCTACCCCGGATGGCTCCTGCATCCGCGATTACATCCACGTGGAAGATCTGGCCGACGCCCACATCTTAGCCCTAGAATACCTCCTCGACGGAGGCCCAAGCCAGGTATACAATTGTGGCTACGGCAGGGGTTACTCGGTACTGGAAGTAGTAGAGAGCACTAAGAAGGTGACCGGAGTTGATTTCCCGGTGCGCCATGTCCCCAGGCGCCCCGGCGATCCTCCGGCTCTGGTAGCTGACGCCACCAGGATCCGGCGTGAGCTGGGCTGGCAGCCCCGCTACGACGATCTAGACTTCATCCTCCAGACCGCCTGGAACTGGGAGAAAAACCAGCACCGGCGCAACTAAGCCCGGCGGGACACCTTAAAGTAATCTCTCATAATTACGCTTTCCATATATAATGCGGCGAATTTCCACGATGCCCTCGTTCTCCTGTACGGTATAGAAAACAAGATAGTTTTCGACAACCAGTATCCGATACTCATCCTCAAGCGTACGTTTAGCCTGATAGGGACGGCCGGAAAATGGGAACTCCTCCAGCTGAGAAATGGCTTTATCCAGCTTGTCGATAAGCTCGGTTGCGGCTTGTGGCGCATGGAGCTGGCCGCTGATATAGCTGACCATATCTAACAAGTCGGATTGCGCCAGCTTTAAATAACGCAGCCTATACTTCTTTTCCATTGGCAAGTTGCTTCCTTGCTTTCCCGAAAACCTCCGCGTGGCCATACCTAACATCGCTGGTACGGGCTTCCAGTTCTGCTTCTTTGAGCTTAATGAAAATCTCGTTTTCAAGCTGCATTTTCTCGTATAGTTCAATACTCATAACAACCATATCGCCGTAGCCGTTTTTTGTAAGGAACACCGGTTCACGGCCTTCATGGACAATTTTCGAGATCTCAGCAAAATTATTGCGCAGATCCGATATCGGCCTAATTTGTGGCATAAAAGGCACCCCCTTGTTATCATAACTTTATCACAGTTATGATACCACATCAAGCAAGAAATTGCATTCCTCAAACCGCTGAAGCCGGCTAGTGCGCTATGTCCCCAGGCACCCTGACACAACTAAGCCCGTTAAGATTTAATACCCTCGAACAGCGCTAGCTGACCCCCTTTCTTCGGATCTAGAGCGCTAACGTACCTTACTGGTCTGGCAGTCTTTTGTACTCTACCCAACTCCTGCGCCTTCTTGAGCCAGTCTTGCATTTGCCCCCGGCGAACCCTCAGCTTTTCCGCCAGCTCTTCCTCGGTCTTAGGGCTATCAAGCTCCCTCTCTATATAAGGCCAAACAATGTCAAATAAGCCGCGCTCATTAGCCAGTTGGGAATCCCGAACTTTTGCTCTAGCCAACGAGGGATTGTTTGTCTCCGCCGGTTGGGCGTATCCAGCTTCTGCACCATAAGATTCCAACACAGCTCGTAGCCCCCCTTCACCGCCCAGTAGCTCAGGTTCTAGAGGAATTCCGCCTTTCTCAATCAAGCGCCGGTTACCTTCGGGTATGTTTTCCCCGCCACGTACGAAAAGAGGTACCCACCCGTGCTTAAGATTTTCCACCGCCCCTGCCCAGGTACCACCCTTGTTCAAGGAAGCAGAAACAACCACAGCGTATCTTGATAGGGCATAAATGTACTTGTTCCGGCACATGGCAGCGCCAACAGTAAAGCGGGCGGCAGGATGAGATGAGGATAGCAATACGAGACAACCCGATAAGACAGCTTCCCTCACCTGTCGCTGGCGGAGCCGCGCTTCCAGGCTGTCCGCAAGTATACTTACCGCTTTACCTCCGGCAGCAAGGGCCGAGTCCTGGGCAATCTTATCGACTCCGCGCGCCCCGCCGGAAATAACGATGAGCCCTTCATCTACACATCTTTCCGCTAGGCGAGCCGCAAAGCCAGCCCCTAGCGCATCAACATCGCGTGCCCCTGCTACCGCCACTCCCTCAACCTGAAGAAGGCCGGGTTCCCCCGCCCCAAAAAGAACCAACGGTGCTTGCTGTTTAAGCAGGGATTTCAGGCGAGAAGGGTAAAAAGGATCCGCCCTGGTTACTACCCAGACACCTAGACTTTCCAGTCTTTCCAACTCTATGGCCAATTGGCCGCTCCGCGACAAAAGCTTGGCAATGCGATCTGCTTCCTTTCTTGAGAGCCCTAAATGCTCCTGCCATTCTTCGGGATCTGTGCGGAAAAACGCCTCGGGGGATTTAAGCACTGAAGCAGCTAATTTTCTAGCGATTACATTCCACTCCGGCAGTGTAAAAGGAATCAGATTCTCTTCACTTTTTTCGCCCTTTCTTGGGATGGCCAAACTGGAACATAGAAGGAT
This sequence comes from Clostridia bacterium, assembly GCA_014360065.1. Taxonomy (NCBI): domain Bacteria; kingdom Bacillati; phylum Bacillota; class Clostridia; species Clostridia bacterium. The sequence goes on from JACIYF010000014.1 coordinate 35,645, forward strand.
TATCGCCTGGCTATCACGGGAGATATTCATTCGAAATCACCTCCTCCAGCAGCAGTTGCCAGCACAAACGGGTGAACGGGACCGCTACCGGCTTCTCGGAGAAGAGTGCCACAGACAGTAAGGGTCCAGCGGGAATCGACCATATCATCTACCAGCAAGACGGGTCCACCAGGACAGGAACCTTTCACTTGAAAAGCATCTGCCACATTAAGGGCCTGCTGCGTGCTGTTTTGCATGGTCTTTTGCTCAGGCGTATTACCAACCTTAACTAGGACAGGATGAAACGGCAAACCGAGGCTGTTCGCCAGCCTTTGAGCAAAATCCCGTACCAGCTCTGGCCGCCGCAGAGAAGGAACGGCAGTGACCCATAATGGAGGCGGCTGCGGCTGCCATCGGTTTTTGATCAAATCCACGGCTGCGGACACAAGTTCGTCACTAAACCGGTTGTTCTGATACTTATCGATCGCAACCTGGCGGCCCCAGCCGGCATCACCATAAATACACAGACACCTGCCTTCTTCGTTTCGTAAATTATCCCTAATACGCCCTTGCCATCTTCCAATGCCACCAGCGGGCCATTGTTTCCTCGGTTCGATTATCTGGTAATCACTGCGCAGAAACTGGATGGCCTTTGATACTAGATCACGATTCAAGCTACTGGTAAACAGTGGGGATTGGCAGTTTGCGCATTTACCACAGGGGCCAGCATACGGATCATCTAAGTCGCGAGCAATAAACTCCATCAGACATTCCTTCGTGGCGACAAATTCCTTTATCCTCTCCAGTTCCTGGTAGCGAAGCCGCGTAACCTTCTCAGCTCTTTCTGAGTCAAAAACCCAGGGCTTTGCGGTCCGAAAATAAGTGCCGCCATTACGAGCAACTGCTCCCTCTACTTGTAGCAACTTTAAACACTTTTCAATCCTCCCCTTAGGGATATTTATACCGGACAGCAACGCTGGTATTGTCAACCCACCCTCTGATTGTTCGATAGCCTTCAGTACTTCGAGCGTTTCTATAGGACCGGGAAAGGCTGTCCTTATAAAGTAATCCTGGATTTCATCATCTTCTCGCCCGTTTAAGAGAATGGCAAAAGCATTATCTACGGCGCGCCCTGCCCGACCTACCTGTTGATAATACGAAACCAATGACCCCGGCCGCTGATAATGGATAACAAACCCCAAATCTGGCTTGTCGAAACCCATTCCTAGAGCTACAGTTGCGACCAGCGCCTTGACTTGATTCCGTAGAAGCTTTTGTTCCCGTGCTTGTCTTTCTCCATTATGAAGTTTAGCGTGATATTCCCACGCTTCGATGTTTTGCTGACGCAACCATCCGGCCACTCTTTTACAATCTGCTATTGTTAAGCAATAAATAATCCCGGAACCGGGCAACCTTGGAAGAGTCTCCGCAAGCCAAGCTAATCTTTCCGCTTGGTTGTTTAGCCTAATATTTTCTAGCCGTAAAGAGTCCCGTGCCAGTGGGCCTCGCAAAACGAGGAGATCCGGACCAAGCTGCTCCTGGATGTCGTTTACAACCCGCTGGTTTGCCGTTGCCGTGGTAGCAAGAACCGGGACATTTGGCGGCAGGTTTTTAACGATACGGACAATGCGCCGGTAGTCAGGGCGGAAATCATGTCCCCAATCGGAGATACAGTGCGCTTCGTCGACCACGAACAACCCGATACCGCCCTTTATCGCCACCAAGGTCTCGGATAAAAAGCGTGGATTGGCCAGCCGCTCCGGCGAAACAAGGAGCACGTCACAGGTGCCTTTTTGAAGCTTCTCTTCGACATCTGTCCACTCCTCTTCGTTTGCGCTGTTGATAGATTCGGCCTGGATGCCAATTCTGGCAGCCATTTCAATCTGATTGCGCATGAGCGACAATAAAGGACTGATCAGCACGGTAGGACCAGAGCCTTGGTTTCTCAGCATTCTGGTGGCGACAAAGTAAACGACACTCTTCCCCCAACCTGTGCGTTGAACCACCAACATTTTCTTCCTCTGGAAAGCAATGAGCTCGATGGCTTCCCATTGCCCATCTCGAAAACTAGCTTGCGGCCCAAGCATTTTCTTTAGTAATTGTTCTGCCTGTCGTTTTCCTATGCCTGTTTTTATTATGACCACTCCCGGTAAGAACCCTGCCGACAACGGTCCCGGAACCAATCAGGAGCATCAGCGTCCTTTTCTGCCTCTGCAGACATTATACAATATTATCCAAACGGTTGGAATTGTAGCTACGGCAAAGGTTATTCGGTACTGGAAGTAGTAGAGAGCACTAAGAAGGTGACCGGGGTTGATTTCCCGGTGCGCCATGTCCCCAGGCGCCCCGGCGATCCTCCGGCTCTGGTAGCTGACGCCACCAAGATCCGGCGCGAGCTGGGCTGGCAACCCCGCTACGACGATCTAGACTTTATCCTCCAGACCGCCTGGAACTGGGAGAAAAGTCAACATCATCGCAACTAAGCCCGTTTGCCGCCTTATCTTCACGTGTTATAATCTTACCAGAGCCAACAGTATATGGAGGAGAAACGCATTTGCCATCTCAACTAATCGATCGCAGCCTTAAGGTACTAGCGAAGGAGTATCCTAGCATCTTCATTCGGTTAGCACTCGGCCAAGTCGGGATCAATGAGGAGAACTGGGAATACCAAGCGATAGAAAACCCCGAGATCAATATTCCGGAGAAACGTCCTTTGCTACCTATGCTCACCGATAAAAGGGATACGAGTGTCCTTGAGCAAACCAGGGAGCTGGTACTTAAAGAGGAAAATCCTAAGCTCCGGGCCGATA
>JACIYF010000015.1 GCA_014360065.1 Clostridia bacterium
CCCCACCTTGCCAGGCTCTCCAGCTTGCTCCTGGCTTTTCCCTGGGGCAGTTTGCTAATCCATTGAAAATAGTCTCCCTCTTCCATAACCATAACGGGCGACAAACAATCAACCACTCCTATATGGTGACCAATGGCCAAGGCATAATACTCCAGCTGCTTAACCTCAGGCGGGGCGTCTTTTTCGTCCACAAACCTCTTGCACAGCTTAAAGAATTTTACCTTACCCGGCATTACGGCCTACCCTCTCCACCTTCTGCATATAAATTTTGTGCAAGCTCAAAAAAATTTCGGCCAGTCGCGGATCTTTCTCCTGCTTGATCAGCTCTTTGATCTTCCGGTCGACTGCCAGCGGGTCTCCTTCCCTGACGAACTCGAGATATTGGGCGGCTATGCGCCGGCCATGCAGGTAACCGCTCAAACGGCGGGCCTCCCGCTCGATGTCTCTGGCCAGGTCGGGGCAAACTCCCTTGTATCTCGGAACAACCCGGGTAACCTCCCTTTCTACAAACTGCTCTCCTTTAATCTTTTGTTGGAGTAAATCCAGGGCTATAGCCATGCCGTACAACGTCGCTGCCGGAGTTGGAGGACAACCGGGAATATATACATCTATAGGGAAAATGCTGTCAGCCCCTCCCCACACACTGTAACAGTCGTGAAAGATACCGCCGCTACAGCCACACGCGCCGTAGGCTACCACGATTTTGGGATCGGGTGCCGCTTGATACGCCCGTATGGCCGGCAGCCGCATGGCCCTGGTCATGGGGCCGGTGTAAAGAAGAACATCGGCATGCCGGGGAGAGGACACCACCTTCATCCCCAGCCTCTCCGGGTCGTAAACAGGAGAGATAGCAGCAAAAATTTCAATCTCACATCCATTACACCCTCCACAGTCCACCCGGTAGATATAGACAGATCGCTTGATGACTTTCTTAAGCCTTGCCTTCAGCTCTGCCAGCTTTAACTCCTGGTCCATATCACTGTCTCCCTCCCGGCACCCTACCCGTGCCCCCGAGGGCTCCGGCTGCGCTCACCGCTGCCTTGCGGCGCCGGCACTCCGGGCATACCTTCAGGAGCTGCTTCCAGCCTTCGTGGCCGCTCTCCGACAATCCCGCCTGCTCCAGGCTTGCCAGCACGTATTCCAGTTCGCGGCAGGGTGCAAAGTATTCGCCACAGGAGATACATTTACAAAGCTGGATCTTAGCCTGGCAGTACAGGTCCTCCTTTCTGGCGGCGGCCAATTCAAACTCTTCTGAAAGAGCGATGGCGCCCGTAGGGCACACCTCATCGCAGCGGCCGCAGAAAATGCAGCGGCCGTAGTTTAGATTCCAGGATTTAATCCCCCGCTCTAAATCGCAGTCCATAGTAATGGCATTGGGCGGGCAAGCGGTAGCACAGGCGCCGCACGCTATACAGCGGCTAAAGTCGTAAACCGGTTTGCCACGAAAGCCAGGTGCTACTTCCATCGGCTTAAAGGGGTACTCAACCGTGGCTTCCCCGACCTGTAGCGCTTTTCTAAGCAATTTTAGCATGCTGGGAATCCCCCTTCCTTTTGCTCGCTTACGGCCGAGCTAAAGTTTTAGCGGCGAGTATTTCCTTTCCCGGCAGTACTGTTCCAGCTCTTTGTAGGCGATCGTCCTCGCCTTCTTTTTACGCACATCGACCACGGTAACCCTTTCAGTGCAGGAATAGCAGGGGTCGATGCTGGCCACGATGAGGGGGGCATCGGACACCGTGTTACCCCGAAACATGTACCTGAGGGACGGCCAGTTGTTGTAGGTAGAAGCTCGCGGCCTCCATCGGTACACCCTCTGGTTGTTTCCTGTCATTACCCAGTGAACATTTTCTCCCCTGGGGGCTTCAGTATATCCGAGGGCGAAGGTGTACGGTTTATAAGCAAACCCTTCCACGAGGACCGGGCCGGGAGGCATTTCGGCCAGACACCTCTCAATGATTTTAAAGGACTCATATAGCTCTGCCGCCCGCACCAGTTCCCTGGAAAGAACATCGCATCCATCCTTGGAAATGACATCCCAGGGTACCTGGTCGTAGGCTCCATACGGATGGTCCGCCCGCGTATCCCGCACATACCCGGAACCCCGTAGATTAGGACCCACCGGGCTAAAGTCCCGGGCTACCTTGGGGTCTAGGCAGCCTACTCCTTGGGTTCGCGAGATAAAGTTGGTGGTATTTAGCAGCAAGTCAATCAGTTCATCCAGTTCGACTCGGATCTCTGAGATCAGCCGCCAGACCTGGTCCCTCTCATCTTTTAAAATATCCCGGCGTACGCCGCCAATAAGGTTCATGCCGTAGGTTTTTCGGCCTCCAGTAAGAATTTCGGCCATTTGCATAGCCTTCTCCCGTACCCGGAAGAAATGCATAAAACCCGAATCGAAACCCACCAGGTGAGCCGCCAGCCCCAGATTCAGGAGGTGGCTGTGTATTCTCTCCACCTCTAGCAGGATGGTGCGGATATACTGGGCCCGCGGCGGTACCTCAATCCCGTTGGCAGTTTCCACTGCCGAAGCATAGGCCACGCTGTGGGCGTAACCGCAGATGCCGCAAATCCGCTCGGCCAGGAAGGTAACCTGGTCGTAGTCCATGCGGCTTTCGGCCAGTTTCTCTATACCCCGGTGCACGTAGAAAAGGCGATAGTCAGCGTCCACTATATACTCGCCATCGACAAAGAGCCGGAAGTGCCCGGGCTCGTCGGAAGTAATGTGTAGTGGCCCCAGAGGTACCTCGACAATACCCTCCCCTTCTACCTCGATAAACTTGTAGTTTTCTTCCTCTGCTACCGGGTCAGGACGAAAACGATAATCCATGGCGTCCTTCCGCAGGGGATATAGGTTATCTGGCCAGTCATCGGGCAATACCAGTCTCCGCGCATCCGGGAGGCCTACCGGCTCCAGCCCAAGCATATCCCGCACTTCCCGTTCGTACCATACGGCCGCCGGTACCCGCGGAGTTACTGAGGGAAACTCCGGTTTATGGGAAGGAACCAAGGCCTTTACTGTTAACCAAAGGTTTTTATGGGGATCCCGCTCTTCCTCGATGGATAAAACGTAGTATACCGCAAAGTGTCCGTTCAAGCTGCGCTCATCATTCCCGACAACATTAGAAAGCCACCCGCCCTGCCGGTAATATGTCTCTTCCACAACTTCCGGGAGGGAGTTGAGTTCAACCGTCAGGGTTACTTGATCCGGTGCTTGCCAGCTCTCTTCAAGGATGACCGCTCCAAACTTAGACCGCAAGGCCTCCACGTATTTTTTCTCGCCCTGTTGGGATTTCATTTTATTCTGCATGCTATGCCAACCTCCTGTTGTCTCTAGCTTAACAAGATCAAAGCAATGTACTGGGAAATCAGCGTCATAATCATAAGAATGGCGAGAACAAACTTGATCGCCCAAGGAGGTTTAGCCGCAGTGGCAACTACATCCGAGGGTGTACCCAAGACGTTTGTGCCCATCCACTTCAGGAACCAGATGAAACTTCCAACAGATTCAACAATTGCAACCATAATCAGGGCAAGGATCAGCGGATAGTGCTTACCAATCTCAAAACCGCCAATTATGATCATGAATTTGCTGAAAAAACCATTGAAGGGAGGAACGCCCGTAACGGCCATAACTGCGGCGATAAAACCTAAGCCTACCACTGGAAGTTTATTCAGAATCCCCTTGAGTATCGAGAGCTGGCGGGTACCGGTGGTATAGGATAGCGCACCTGCAACCAGGAAGAACAGCCCCTTAGCAAAAGCGTGGTTAAATATGTGGGACACCGCTCCGTTAAAGGCCATGCTTGAGCCGTAGATAGAAATGGAGATGGCCAGGAAAATATAAGAGAGTTGGGTGATCGTCGAGTAGGCGAGCAGTCGCTTCATATCATCCTGGGGGAAATACATGAGAAAACCGTAAATCATGGTGACTACCGCCATGATGGCCCCGACCTGGCCGATCACTTGGGGAACCGCCTCGGTTGCCAGGATGGCTCGGGCAAAAATGTAGACCCCAACCTTCACCATCGAAGCGGCATGCAAATAGGCACTCACCGGTGTCGGCGCCACCATGGCCCGGGGGAGCCAGGACTGGAAGGGAAACTGAGCGGACTTGCCCCAGCAGGCGATCAGGATTCCGATAAAGGCAATGGTTTTTCCAGCTTCCGTTAGTTTATTGAGGGCAGCCACAGAGAAGCTGCCAGCGTTTACATAAAGATAGGCAGTAGCCACATAGAGTCCCAACCCGGCGGCGTGAGTGAGTACGATGGCCATGAGTGCGGATCTTCGGGATTCTTGATCCCCGTAAAATCCGATTAAACCCCACGAGCAGAGACCGGTCATTTCAAAGAAGAACAGGAGCCCGAGGAGCGTGGAAGAGAAGACCACCCCTGCCATAGAGCCGATAAAAAGCAGCATGAGCGCATAAAACCTGGGAATCCCTTCTTTAATGGGATGCTCCCTGTTGTCAGGACTCATGTACCCGGCCGAGTAGGTGCAGATCAGCCAGCCGATGAAAACTACCATGAAGTTGGCCAAGGCGCTGAGACTATCTATAGTTACACCATATAAGGTGATACCGCTTATAGTCACCAGTTCCCGGGTGAAGCTTACGCGGTTGACCGCAAAAGCGATCAGTAAAAGCAAACCGCTGACAAAAGCCAAGAGGGAGAAAAACTGACTCACCTTTTTCACGTGTCGCTCCGGCAAAAATAGCACAAGGGAACTTCCCAATACCGGCAGCAAGATGCTTCCTAGGGCATACCAAACCATCTAAATCTCACCTCCCAGGACAACGCTGACTGCGCTCTGCAACAATTGATTCAACGGGGCAGGTAAATGTACCCCCAGCCCGGCCATGAGCACGAGCAGGATCCCAAGAGGCAACAAGGTCAGCCAACCGGCGTCACCCCGGGGCAGGTCCTCCGGAGGAAAACCGAGAGCCGCCTCGCCTATAAGGATAAAAAAGGCGACAAAGACGATGACCAGGAAGATAAGAAAGAGTATCATCGGCCAGAAATGCCCAGCTTGCAGGCCAGCCATCAGGGTCATAAACTCGCTTGCGAAGATGTTGAAAGGCGGTGAACCGGCCACAGCCAGAAGCCCGGTCGTGAACAGAAATGCAGTAACGGGTGCCACCTTGAACATACCCCTAATCTTTTGGGAGTCCCTGCTACCATACTTGAGAGCCACATTTCCCACCGTACAAAACAAAAGGGATTTAGTGATGCTATGGTTGATAGCGTGAAAGAGCGCTGCAAGCACTCCCAGCGTCCCTCCTGCGCCCAGGCCGGTGGCGATGATGCCTACATGCTCAACACTACTGTAAGCCAGCTTCCTCTTAACATCAGGCTGCACTAGTATGAAGAAGGCCGAGACTCCCACAGAAAGCAGGCCAAAGATGAGAAGCAGAGTCTGCGGGAACTCCTTGCCAACTGCCTGCAAAGCAATGGTATAATACCTTAGTATCGCAAATAACGCGCATTTCATCAGTACACCCGACAGCAAGGCGCTCACCGGGCTCGGAGATTCGCTGTAAGTATCAGGCAGCCATGTGTGCATAGGAACCAGGCCCACCTTGGCGCCGAAACCGATCAAAATGAAGACAAAGGCCAGTTTCATCACTTGCGGGTCGAGACCCCGAGCCATCCCTACCAACTCGGTCCATAGCATCGCCCTGTGAGCATCCTGCACCATGGCAAAGGCATTGGAGTAGGTCAGGATGGTCCCGTACAGGGCAAAAGCCAGGCCGACGCTACAGATCAGGACATACTTCCAGGCAGCTTCCGCCGATGTCTTGTATTTATAGAACCCGACCAGGAAGGCCGAACCCAAGGTGGTTGCCTCCACCGCCACCCACATAAGGGCGATATTGTTGGATAGGGCAGAAAGAATCATGGTCAACAAGAGTATGTGGTAAAAACCGTAATAGGAGCAGACGCCCCTCTCATCTACCTCGCCATGCGCTAGGTTATATCGCATATATCCTATAGAGTAAAAGCCGTCCAGAAACCCCACTACCCCGATGATAAGAACTAGGACCGCCGTCAGGCTATCGGCGTAAAGCATTCCATTAAGGGCGAGCAGTGTTTGTCCGCTCAATACGTACTGCGCCAGCAGCAAGGAGAGAAGAGCCACGATACTGCTCCCAGCAAAGTGCACAACCTCCACCATACGCCGGGACCTTAGCCCAAAAGCCAACAGGGATGTTCCCAGCGGTACCGCGGGCAGGTAGAATAAAATATTCTCCCCCACTTCTATCACCTAACCCTTTAGTAGTGTGAGCTTATCCGTGTCCAGGGTGCCGAAATCTTTGAAGAGGCGCCTGGCAATAATTGTCATGATCAGTACGGCAAAGATAGCGTCAGTCAGGATACCGATCTCTACGGTTTCGGGAGCATTGTAGGCCATGATGGCCAGGGTCAAATGCGACCCGTTTTCCATCAGGCAATAGCCCAATATCTGCTTAAGGGCATTTCTTCTAGCAAGAATGCAGAGCAACCCGAGGAGAAAATGAGCTATAGAAACCGCCAGCGCAACCTTCAACTTTAATACCGCATGCATATGAAAAGGCTCGACTACCACAAACGATAAAGCCACCAGGCCCACCGCCAGAAAAATAGACGAGCTTGTCTCCAGTGCCGGCCCCTCCTCTTGGATCCCTACCTTTTTGAGGGTTCTGAGGATGAGATAGGGTACCAGGAAGGTCTTGGTAATGAGGGCAGTAATGGACCAGATGTACAGCGGTTCTGCTTCCATAAATACGGCCAGGGACAGAAAAATCGCCACCAGGACCAAGGATTGGATGCTGTACATGTACGCCGCCGTCTGGAGCTTTCGGGTTTCCACTACCAGCATCGAGGTCAGGATGAGCAGCACAGCCAGGGCGTTGACTACGCTAGTACCGGACACTATCTTATCCCCTCCCGCACCTTTAAACATTGGCCAGGTAGAAAACGAAGGACAGCAAGGCTATGCCGAAAGCCACCCAGGTTACTGTGGGGGCCTTAAAAAGGAGCAATCTGGCCATGCTGTTTTCCAGCAGCGCAGCGATCACGTAAAAACCGGTAACCTTCAACAAGAAGGTAGCCATGGAGACCAGAAGGGAGGAAGTGCTAACCACCGCCGCGCTCCCAAACGGGAAGAAAACGGCCAGAAACAGGGCGATAACCACAACCTGCTTCATGTACAAACTCCACTTCAGGACAGCCAGGGAGCGCCCGGAATATTCTGTAAGGGGTCCCTCCTGAATTTCCTGTTCTGCTTCCGCCAGGTCAAAGGGGAGCTTGCCGGTCTCGATGAAGGTGGCAACAGCAAAGGAAGCCATGCCCAGCCAGACTGCCGGGCTATAATATGATATCTCACCGGCCGCCACCTTCTGGCTGATTATTCCCAGGTCGGTCGACCCGGCGAGAAGGGCAACCAGGAACAGCACCAGGATAATAGTTGGCTCCACGAGAACGGCCAGGGCCATCTCCCGGCTGGCGCCTATCCCGCCGAACCCGCTACCGGAATCCAGACCTGCAAGGGCAAAGAAGAAGCGGACCACGGCAAGCAGGTAGACGACAGCGATGAGATCACCGGCTATCCCCAAGGGTGACTGCAGGGTTAAAATCGGAATCACCATGGCAATGAGCAGGGTGGTTGCCATCACTATAGAAGGGGTAAGCCGGAAGACCCAGCTGGCCTGGGCAGGTACCACTTCTTGCCTTTTTATGAGTTTAAATATATCCCGGTAGTTCTGAAAGATATCGGGACCTTTCCTAGAGTGGAGCTTCGCCCTCAAAGTGCGGGAAAGGCCCGTAAAAATAGGGGCTACTAGCAGGACAAACAAGGCCTGCACCAGACCGATGAGGAGCAACTGGTTACCGGGCATCTTTTTCTCCTCCTATCTGACCGTCGCTATCAGTAGGACTACCAGCGTTACGATTATATATAGGCAATACAGCCGTACATTCCCTATCTGGAGGGCTTGCACCCGTTTGCCCAGATACACTGTACCCCGTACCAGGGGCCTGTAGACGTAATGTTCCCACATCGCCTCCACGCGGGCGACGTAGACCACTGCTCCCTTGAAATATAACGCAATGATATAGCCTGGCCTCGCGAGGGTAGCCCTGAGCAAATAGGCCGGGCGGAAAAGCACGCGCAATGGTTGGGCAAAGGCAGAAGATGCGTACACCATCCGCGGCGAATACTTATATCCGCATGCCCACGGCTCAGAATCGATACGCCGCCCGGCCTGCATTCCAGCTTGCATGCCAACAATTAACAGGGGTAGCGTGACCAGCCCCACGAGGAGAAGGGCAATGAGCGGGGTGGAGAGCATGGCCCGGGCGCTACTTACCGGAAATACTAGCAGGCCGTCACTTACCCGGACCGGGGAGGTGCTTAGCAGCGCCGAGGCCACATTGCCAATATAAGGAGCAACAACCGGCGCACCCAGCCCGAGGGCAATGCAGCCAGCTGCCAGAATCGCCATCCCGGTAAGCATCGGCACCGGCACTTCCCTGGCCTCCCGCGCGGGATCGCTGCGCAAAGGACCGGTAAAAGTGGCCCCGTAGGCTTTTACAAAACCCATCGCCGCCAAGGCGCCCGTTAGAGCCAGCAGGGTAGCAGAAAAAGGCGATAGCACCTTGATCGTGAGGATACTGCTGGTGCTCGCCATGAACAGCGATTGATAGATAAACCATTCACTAACAAAACCGTTGAGGGGAGGAATAGCTGAGATGCCCAAGGCGCCGGTCAGAAAAGCCAACCCGGTCCACGGCATTCGCCTAGCCAATCCGCCCATCTCCTCCATGTTTTTCGTGTGGATGCGATAGATTACCGAACCAGCCCCGAGAAAAAGCAAGCCTTTGAAGACAGCATGGTTTATCAGGTGATAGAGCCCCGCCAGCATACCGAGCACTCCCAGAGCGGGCTGTCCACTGGCTGCGCCAATCATCCCAACACCGGCGCCCATCAGGATGATTCCCACGTTTTCGATACTGCAATAGGCTAGCAGCCGCTTGAGATCATTTTCACTTATAGCGTAAAGCACACCCAGAACCGCCGAGATGGCTCCGAAGGCCAGTACCATAAGACCCCACCACCAAACGGAAGCCCCAAGGAAATCGACACTAACCCTGATGAGGCCATAGATAGCGGTTTTAATCATCACACCCGACATGAGGGCGGAAACGTTGGAAGGAGCCACCGGGTGAGCCCGTGGCAGCCAGATATGGAGTGGCATAATGCCGGCCTTGACCCCGAACCCGAAGAAGGCCAGCAGGAAGATCAAATTCTTGGTCGCTGGTGAAAGGTTCGCGCTACGGAAGGAGGCAAAATCAAAGGTGCCTGTATAAAGAAAAAATAGGATAAACGAAAGCATAATCATTGCTGTCCCAGCATGGGCCATCAAGAAATAGATAAATCCGGCATTGACAACCTCCTGGTTTTCCTGGTCAAAACTAACCAGGAAATAGGAAACCAGGGTCATCAGCTCCCAAAAAATGAGAAAATAGAAGGCATTGCCGCTGGTAACTACCAAAACCATGGACGCAATGAAAATGTTATTTAAAAAGCCCAGTACCCCAGCGCCCTTCCCGACATACTCCTCCTGATAAGCAAGGGAGTAAATAGCTGTAGCGGCGGCCAGCAGCGAAATGACCAGCACCATAAAGGCAGAAAAGAGATCGACCTGGATAATAAAGCGCGCAAAGGGAATAAAGTCCGTCGCTTCCATCGTAAAGCCCGTTCCACGAGCGAAGACCTGAATGGCCGAAGCCATCCCGGCGCTTGCTGCCACAAAGGCGCTTATTCCTGAAGCATAGTTGGCAATTTTACCGGCTCTATTCAGCGCCAGGGAGGCAACTGCTCCGGCAGCATACAGGAGAATGGACAGCAGAAATAGCTGCTGAACGAGCATTTAGACTTACCTCCAGCTCCTCAAAATAGACACTACATTAGCAGCAGCACTTCTTTTGAGCTTGCTCAATTTTGAGCCACGAGGCGGGGGAGGGGCCTCCTTCACCCCGCCCCTGCCCTAAACCGCTATCTGGTAATGAAGTGGCGGTTGCCAGGCGCCGCCCGGTTTCAAACCTTTACTGCGGTCCTGAATACCCTTTAACCCCGACGGAAGTGGCGGCTGCCAGGCGCCGCCCAGTTTCAAATTCCTCCACGGTCTGGAAGACCAGGGCCCCGGTGGGGCAGGCCCGGACGCAAGCCGGTACACCCTCCTCATCCACGCACTCCTGGTCGCACTTTATAGCCTTGCCCTCGCCCCGCCCCACCGCACCAAAGGGGCAGGCCATGGCACACATCCAGCAACCGATGCACTGGGTCAAGTTAACCACATTAACGCCATCTTCCCGGCTGTGCATCGCACCCGTCATACAGACAGCCACACAAGGGGCATCTTCACATTGCCGGCAGACGGCCGGGGCTTTCACCTGACCTACCTGGTCCACGTAAATGCGCTTCTGCGGCTTTTCGCCCCCCAGGAGAGCCCCAAACAAGTCTCGGGCTGCGGTGTGGCTTATGGCGCAGGCCAGCTCACAGGAATGGCAGCCCATACACCGGTCATAACGGACGAAGATCTCCTTCCGTATCATCGCCGCCCACCTCCCGGAACGCTGAGCCCCAGAGCAGCCCGGCGCTCATCGATGGCCGCCAGGAGCTTTTGGGCCGCGGAGTCGGGATCGAGGTCCACGATGAAGTAACCACCCGTCAACTCCCGGACTTTGTCCGTCAGCACCTTGGTGACCAGGGGGCCCCCCAGGACCGGCAGCATGACCCCCACGTGGGTGGGCAGGCCCAGAGCCACGGCATAGGTCCCGATGGAGACCGCCTTCTCCGAAACCGCTTCGGGCGCCGAGGCCACCACCGGGAGCTGATCCGTATCTACGCCCAGCCGGTCGGCTACCGCCACGGCCACGGCCACCGCCCGCGAGTTGTCTACGCAGGAGCCCACGTGCAGCACCGCCGGCAGAGGCCCACCCAGGCCGTTGGCCTCGCCGATGGCTGTCAGGACCGCCTTCAAGCCCTCTCCGCACAGCTCGCCCACGTTGGCCGGATCCAGGAACCCGTGGCGCATGAGCGCACCCGCCCCGCAGCCGGTAGCCAGGACCAGCACGTTTTCTTTCAGGAGCCTGCGAGCAACTGCGGTAAAGTTCTGGTCCTGCGGGACCTTGACGTTGTTGCACCCGGCGAAGAGGCAGACACCCCGAATATTGCCGGAGGCGATCTGGTCGAGCAGGGGCTTCAAAGGATCCTCGGCGTTTAGCTTGGAGAGGGCTGCTACGATGGCCTCCACGGAGAAACCTGCGACCACCTTGGTCTTATATGGCGGTATGTCCACCGGCTTACCCCGGCGACGGGAGAAGGATTCGATGGCCAGGCGGATGATCTGTCTGGCGTTCTCCCCGGCTGTCTCCTCTGAAAACTCGATGTGGATGGCCCCGGGGATCTTGGTGATCTCCATGGTAGTGATCAGCTTAGTGCCCATGCATTCCGCCACCGTAGCCAGGGAGGGCATGATGCACTGGTAATCTATCACCACAGCATCCAGCGCACCGGTTACCAGGGCCATCTCCTGGCTCACCGAGTGGGTGCAGGCCGGAATGCCATGCCGCATCATCACCTCGTTGCCGGTGCAGCAGATGCCCACCACATTGATGCCGGAGGCGCCGGCCGCCTTGGCCTCGCCCTCCATCTCCTTGGCCACTGCCACGATCACCTCAGAAAGGACCGGGTTGTGGCCGTGGACTGCCACGTTGACGGCGTCGGCCTTCAGCACACCCATATTGGCCTCGGTCACCACTGGCTGGGGAGTGCCGAAGAGGATATCGGCCAGGTCAGTGCCCATATAGCAGCCGGCCAGGTCCGCCACGCCGCAGCGCAACCCGCCCAGAAGCAGGTTCACGGGGTCCGCGTCCACGCCGTAGAGGGTGCGGTGCATGATATCGGATACCTCGTAGTCTATGCCCTTGGGGAGCAAACCTTTTTCCGCAAAGAGTTTGGCCCGCTTCTTAGTCACTGTGGTGGCTGCCCACATGACCGGCGTCTCTTTCTCGTGAAAGTCCGCCAGGGCCGCCTCCGCCAGGTCCAAGGCGATCTCGGCGATACTCTTCCCCTCGGTGGGGATGCCGAGGCGCCCAGCCACAGAGCGCAGCTTAGCTTTGTCCTTAATAGTATAGTCACGTGCCTTGCCCTTTGCCGCCAGCTTCAGGGTGTGGGCCAGGTGTCTGGCATGGCCGGAGTGGGCCGCCGACCCGGCCGCGATGGCCCGGTCGAGGCCCCGGGCTACCATCACATCCGCGGTGGCCCCGCAGATGCCGGTCTTGGGCTCGCCGCCGAAGGGATCAATGCGGCAGGGGCCCTGCAGGCAGTGCCGGCAGCAAAGCCCGGTTTCACCAAAGCCGCACTGGGGAAGCATGGCCTGGTAGCGGTCCCAGACCGTCTCCACCTCCAGGCGCCTGGCCTTTTCCGCCATTTCGCAAACCGCCGGGTCCAGAGAAACGTTACATGACTTGGCCATCAGCATCAACCTCCTTGAAGAATATGCTTGAAGAATATGCGGCAACGCCGCAGGCTTTTAAACTTTGGCTCCGGCTGCCCAATCACAGCTAGGCCTCCTGTCTGGTCTTCCAGTAGCCAGCGAAGGCTAGGTACCGGCCTTTCCTCGGAGAGCCCCAGGACCATTCCCGGGCTACTGTCAGCATCGGCATCAACGGCATATACCTGGTAACCTTGCTAGGCAAAATGCTTGATTAAACCGGCAGCGATGGTGGTTTTGCCGACGCCACCTTTCCCGGAAATGGCCAGCTTCACATGAACACCTTCTCTGTTCAGCTAAAAGGTTAAAAGGTGTAAAATTAGGTTATAAATCAAGTTTTCAATAAACATGTAATAGCGAAACAGCTCTTTTTGGCTTACAGCAAAAAGCGTGCCAAAAGAAAAAGGCCGCCAGGGCTAGGCGGCTTAACTATTTCAATGTCAGTGTGGGTTTACACGTTAAGAAGAGTTGACATTATTTTTTAAGCAGGCCATAGCTGACCATTTTAGCATAAAGGGCCTGGCGGGAGAGGCCTAGTGCTTTGGCGGTCCGTGTTTTTTCTCCTCCAAAAGCTTCCAAAGCCTGGATGATGGCTTCCTTTTCGGCTTCTATCCGTACCTTATAAAGTGGAGAAATCTCCCTCACTTTATTTTTTCCTGTACAACCTATGGCGAGGTGATGGGGATGGATTTCCTGGTCCTCAGCCAAGATGGCCGCCCTCTCCAGGACATTTTCTAACTCTCGGACGTTGCCCGGCCAAGAATAGCCTAAAAGGCACTCCATAGCAGCCGGAGTAAGCCATAACTTTTTGCCATATTCTTTGCTTAGCCTTTGTAAAATGCTCTCTGCCAGGAGAGGTATGTCTTCCAGCCGCTCTTTAAGGGGTGGGAGCACCAGCTTAACCACATTTAAGCGGTAAAAAAGATCTTCCCGGAAACGCCCTTCCCGCACCATTTTTTCTAAGTCCTTATTGGTAGCTGCTATCACTCGCACATCTATTTTTCTAGTGCGGATGCTCCCCAGCCGTTCAATCTCTTTATCTTGCAATACCCTTAAAAGCTTGGCTTGCATATTAAGAGGCATATCCCCGATTTCATCTAAAAAAATGGTTCCTCCATCAGCCAGTTCAAACTTGCCAGGTTTGCCGCCCTTTTTAGCGCCAGTAAAGGCGCCTTCCTCGTAACCGAATAGTTCGGATTCTAGAAGTTCTGGGGGGATGGCTGCTAAGTCTACTTTTATTAAAGGCGCGTTACGGCGGGGGCTTTCTTCATGGATAGCCTGGGCCAAGACCCCTTTTCCGGTGCCGCTCTCGCCCTGGATGAGTATAGTGGCATTGCTCCAGGCCGCTTTTTGGGCCAGGCTTAAAACGTTCCTAAAATAGCGATTTAAGGTCCGGATGTGGCGGAAATTGAAGAGGAACCCAGCAGGCTTTAAGTTCTCAGGGTTATGGCTAACTCTGGCTTCTTGTCTTTTAAGCTGTTCCAGGAGAAGGCGTACAAGCTCGCTTTCGTCGGAGAAAAACTGGCACAGCACACCCTCTATTTTAGCCGGGGTCCAAAAAGGCGTTCCTATGACGATGATAGTGTTCCCATTGGTTTTCTGGAATTCCCATACCTGGGGTTTGCCGGACTGGATTATTTCAGAGTATTTGGCTAAAGGGAATATCTCTTCTAGCAGGCGGCCTCGCGCCCTTTGACCTGTAATACCCAGTATTTGAGTACCGGCTTTATTTATCCCTACCACTCTCCCCTGGTTATCGACAATTACCAGGCCCAGGGGAATTGCGTGGAAGATGGCTTCCCAGATGCTTAAAGGGAGCTCTTCTGCCTCTGTTGCGGACCCAAGGGTAGCCTGGCGGTAGCTTCTGGTTGCTTGCACAGCCTGGAAGGTGAGATCTATGAGCAATCTGTTGGTTTCTTCGGGGAGGAAGAAGGAATAGGGCTCATCAAGACCAGAAACAGGGGATATGGTGGCTTCCATCTGGCAATAATGTTCCCCTGTCCCCCAGCATTTGGTTTCTTCTACCTCTATTCTTTTTCTAAGGAGTTTGTTGAGGGCCCCAGCTAGCAGGCCCCCTTCCAAATAGCATAACGGCTGGCCCACAGGCGGGAAGTGAGAACAGGTGAAACATTCGTACCATTTGACGGTGATTTTGTCGCCTTTTACACTTTGCAATTTAAGGTTTCCTACTCCCAGTGCGCTTATTTTATCCGGTATTTCTTCCAGGTCATCTACAGGAAGCTGCCTGCCAATAGAATAGCCTGCCTGGTAAACTGTCTTCTCCGGGGCACTGGTTAGCATACCTTGTCTCCCCCCAGCGTTCATTTGATGCTTCCACCCGATTCCATTCTAGGCTATAAGATATAAAAAGTAAAGAATGGTTCTGTCCGGAAACTCCCTGCCACTGGCCCGGAGGTATTTGCACACCGGCTTTTCTCCCCAAAAGTAGTCGAGTTCGGACGTACTTCCCACCCCTCACGCTGGATTCTAGGTAGTAGCGGCAGTTCGTGCAGTTGGCTCTGGCTGCCATAGGCACTACCTCCCCAGTCGTAGTAGTCGTATGGGCAGCAGCTTCGCTGTGATACAATTTTGATGCCGGCGGGCCCTGACAGGGTAGGTGGCCACGCCAGGGAAGGAGGATACGATAATGAAACTTGATCGCATCGCGGTGGACCCGAAATCTGCCTAGGCCACCCTTGATGAATCCGGAAAGGAAAGACGCGGCCTCCTCCTCGGGTCGCAGGCATGTGCTTCTCGCAGGTCCCGGCCTCGATCTGGGGACCGTACCGCCTGTGCTCCGCCCAGCGGCCCGAGACCGAAACCTCGCCGGCCCTCCATGACGCCGACGAAGCAGCGGGTGACCGTGACCGGCTCTGCGCTTTTTCCTTCGGGAATGATGGAAAGGACACTCCAGCTGTCGGAGGGTGAGTTGATGCTCCCAAAAGCCCTTTTCAGCGAACACCTTACGTAAAAAGCAAACGCCGCAAATCCTTGCGGCGTCTGGTTTTTCGCGGTGCGCCCGAGAGGACTCGAACCTCCGACACGCGGTTTAGGAAACCGCTGCTCTGTCCGTGCTGAGCTACGGGCGCAAAACCTTAAGACCACACCCTGGAAAAGTTGATTAGCTGCTGATCAACTCTCAGCCCTTACTCAGCCCTTGCTGCCGGCTGTTCAGCTTGATCCTGCAGCTTTCCTGGCGCGCCCGGAGGGAATCGAACCCCCAACCTCCTGATTCGTAGTCAGTTACTCTATCCGATTGAGCTACGGGCGCTTCCGGCGGAGAGAGTGGGATTCGAACCCACGGTACAGGTTTTAGCCCGTACAATCGCTTAGCAGGCGATCGCCTTAGACCTACTCGGCCATCTCTCCGTACGCTATCTGGTGCCTTAACGTCGATTAGCCAAGGCTTACCTGAGTCAGACACAGCCACGTTCAACCAGGTACGCCTTGCCGACGCAACTTTATTATAACCAAAACTTAAGGCTAACGCAAACCCTTTTTGCCCAGCCCTCACCGACCGCCCGGGGCTTGGGCATCATCACCGTTCTCTTCTTCCTGCCATTTCTTTTTCAATTCCCGCTCCACAAAGGCCAAGTGATCGGCCATGGCCTTTCGCGCCTCCTTGGGCTTTTTGGCCGCTACCGCCTTTAAAATCGCGTAATGCTGGCGAAAAAGCTCCTCGGCATGGCCAGGAGTGGTATAGAGCACCTGGCGGCTGGTGCGTAAGCTCTGCTGCATGGTATCGGAGACCGCGCTGATCAATCGCTGTAGGATGGAGTTTCCAGCCGCTCCGGCCAAGGCGAGGTGGAAGGCTAAGTCGGCCTCTTCGCCCAGCACTCCCTGGTCAAGATCGGTCCGCATATCGGAAATGATGGCGGAAAGCTTATCCAAGTCCTCCTGGTCCGCCCTTTCCGCGGCCAGGCCCGCCGCCTCTACCTCCACCATCTTTCGGACCTCCAACAGTTCCAGAGTGGTTCCCCGGTCCATCAGCAGGGCTACCGTCAGCGGCTCAGCTATGGCCTCGGCATTGACCTGGCGGACAAAGGTCCCTTCCCCTGGGCGCACGTCCACCACGCCCATGGCTGCCAGCGCCGTGAGCGCCTCGCGCACCGACGAGCGGCTCACCTGCAGCCGGTCGGCCAGTTCCCGTTCTGACAGCAGGCGATCTCCGGGCTTGAGATTACCTTGGCTAATCAGTTCTGTGATCTGCTCCACGATATGCTCATAAATCTTCTTGGTCCGTACGGGACGGAGTTCCAATGTTCTCACCTGCTCTTTGGGTCGCTAACTATTTCCCCGCCCCAGCCTCGCGAGGGTAAGCCGTAGGGCAGGTGTCTCCCAGTACTATCGTTTCCCGAAGTTCGCGCCGCTGGCCGCTGGATACCTTTAAGTTCTCCCATTTCCCACAGCGGCTGCCCCAGCGGCTGGCCAGTTCGCCGCCCACGTAAAGCTCATTGATCTCGCAGTCGTTAGCGCAATCGCCGCAAATGAAGCTCCGGGGAGTAAATTCCAGGTCGGCCATGGCATCCAGGCCCCGAAACCGCGTAGGTTGGTGGGTCTTCATCCACCGGGACCGGGCTAGCAAAGCCGCCCCCAGCGCCCCCATGACATCATAATGCTCAGGCACAATGATTTCCAGACCTAAGAGCTTTTCAAAGGCGGCACGGATGCCAACGTTGGCCGCTACCCCGCCTTGAAACAATACCTTGGGCTTGATCTCTTTGCCCCTAGCCACGTTGGTAAGGTAGTTGCGCGCCAAGGCCAGGCACAAACCGGCAATCAAGTCTTCCTTGCGATAACCCATCTGCTGCTTATGGATGAGGTCGGACTCGGCAAACACTCCGCACCGACCGGCGATGCGCACCGGGTGCTTCGACTTAAGGGCTAGCTCCCCAAACTGCTCGATGGGGATATTGAGGCGCTGGGCCTGGTGATCGAGGAAGGAACCGGTGCCGGCCGCGCAGACTGTATTCATGTTGAAGCCCCGCGAAACCCCGTCCTTGATAAAAATGATCTTGGAATCCTGGCCCCCAATATCGATCACAGTGCGCACCTGGGGCTCCACCTCACGAGCAGCCACTGCGTGGGCGGTAATTTCGTTTTTGACCGTGTCCGCCCCCACCATTACCGCTGCCAAATGCCGCCCGGAGCCGGTAGTGCCCACCGCCGCTACATCCAATTGACCAACCTGCTCCCGCAGCTGCCGGAACCCATTCTGGATGGCCTCCATAGGCCCGCCATAAGTCCGCAAGTAAGCGTGAAAGAGCATTTCCTTTTTTTCATTGATGGCCACAACTTTGCTGGTGACGCTTCCTACATCAATACCCAAAAAGCAAGGCACCTTTTTCTCCTCCTCGACTGGCGTAGCGCCGCTCCTCCAAAACCTCCAAGAAGGCTTCGATGCGAGTGATAAAGCCAGCCTCCCCGGTCTGCTCGCTGATAACCAGCGACAAAACCGGCAAATCGATTTCTTCCGATAGCTTAACCAAAACGTTTTGGGCTACAATCTCCGGCATACAGGTGAAGGGCAATAGGTGAATCACCCCATCCACCCCGTCCCGCTTGGCCAGTACCGTGAGGCCTATGCTCTCTTGGCCGTGCCCCCCAACTGAGGTATTAAGGTAAGGGGCCGCCGCCCGGATCACTTCCTCGTGGCGCCGCTTTAAGCTCCTCCGCCCCAGAATATGCTGGTCAAACCAGGAAGTAGCGCTGAGCTCCCGTTCCACCAGCACCCGGGGCGATTCCCTAGATGCCAACAGGCGCTCGATGTTTTGGTTGACAAAGGGTTCTAGCAGACAATAAATTTCTCCTACCAGGCGCACTCGCAATGGATTGGTATCCTCTCGCTCCAACGACCCCAGCTCTTCAGCCAATTCCTGCCGGAGGCGCTTAACCTCCCTGACGCTAGCTGCCTTATCCATCTTGGCCAAAAAGCGCTTAAAGGCGCGATCGGCGCTGCCAATTTTTCGCTCGTAAGCCCGCGCTTCCCGGACCCAAGCTTCCCCAGCATCCAAGGCCTCCATCTTGTGGTAACCCAAGTACAAGCCCGCTAAGATCTTTTTCAACGGCGCTCCCCGGGTTACCCAACGAATGGTCTCCTTGAAAGGCTTCCAATTAGTTTTCAGGGGAACTGGTGAATCGATAATGGCCAGATCAAACTGGTAGCCTAGCCGCTGCAGCAATATCTGCTGCACCTGGGCGTACCACCCCAACCGACAGCGGCCCTTGCCCCCCACCATCAGAATTAGATTGGCACCTTTTTCCAGGGCCTCCCGCATCTGCCCTACGGTAGTAACCAAGGGGTAACACATAAACTCCGGCGCTATCTCTTTGCCCAGCTCTACCGAGCGTTGGGTCATGGGGGGCGTGCGCACCGCTCTTACCCCGCACTCCTGAAAAACGGCTCTTAGGGCAATATCCAAGTAGCCCATAGAGGGGGTGCCGATCACTATATCTTGGTCGGCAGGGCGAGGCCCCGGTATAGGTGTAGAGGTCGATGAGCCGAGCTGATCTAAATGATGAATGGCAGGGCGATTGCCGACATCCGACCTGGGGTCGGGTTCAACTACTGCAGCGCCAGCCCGACCCTCAACTTCCGGCGCTGCCGCCCTAGCTTGGCCGGCAGTAGTGTCCACAAAAGCTTCCAGGCGGGTTACCACCCCCGCTTCCCCCGTATGCTCATCTAGGGTTAGCAACAAAAACGGAATCCCTTGGCGCTCCGCCTCCCGCTCGATAAAGGCTTCCAGCACCGACTCGGGGCCACACTCAAAAGCTCCCACCAGGATAAGCTTATCTACCAGGTGACGGCGCAAAAGATAGTAAGAAGCTCCGAGAATGCGAGCCTCATAGGTCCACATCTTGTGCCCCTCAAAGACCGTGGCCAGTTCCTGGTGCACCGCCTCCAGGGGCACCATCTCAAAGGTTATTACCTGTCCGTACTCTCGGAGCCGCTCCACCGTGTTCTGTCCCACCAGATCATAAAGCAAATAGGGGTGCCCCATGACGCCAATTCTCTGGTTGGGGTCAAATTCCGCCGCCCGGTCAAAGCGCCGGGGCTGGGCCTGGGGGCGCCCATCTAAACGGCGAAAGGCCTCCACGGTAGTAATTTTGGCCTGGCGGGTGAGAGCCTCAAACTGCTTCTGGAGCTCAAGCCCCCTCTCCAAGGCCTTCCAGGCCTGACGTTTGGCGGCTCCCAGGCGTTGGGCACAAGCCACAAACGATTGTCGCCACATACCAGGCTTTTCCTTTTCGTTTATTTCCGGGGCCAAGATCATGTTTTCAGGCAGGTCCAATCCTTCCTTAATCATAGCCGGGCAACCAATCAGCTTGGGGCAGCAATAATTGTCAGGCTCAAGGCTGGATAGCACAGGCAGAAAGAGGAAATCCACACCCTTCTCCAGCACCGCTTTGGCATGGGCAAACAGAAGCTTCACTGATACGCAAGGCTCATCGGTGGGGCAATAGCGCATATCATCCAAAGTCCGAGGGCCGGAAGGCGGCGAGAGTACCACCTCTACCCCCAGGCTCTCCAGGAAACCTTTCATGAAGGGATAAACGTAATAATAGGCCAACGCCCTAGGGATACCAACCCGGTAGCCCATATCAATCACGCTCCGTCAGAACGGGAGAGTACACCTAGACCAGGAACCTCTATAAATATTATCACCCATAATTGTAACCTTTTTGCTGGTTAAGGCATATAATGGATGCCATTTCAATCATATTCTTATGCTAGTTTTTGTCAAGCTTGACCAAGTTAAGCCGGAGAGCTGATTGGGAGTTGCATAAGTTTTGTAGCCGTCGCATAATGGAGTTAGGTAGCTGAATTGCAAGGTGGGGGGTGAGATGATGCTGAGAAGGCGTTGGATGCTGCGGGCGGTTGCCCACTGCGAGAAGGGCTGCAGTACTTAGTCCTGGGCATGACGTTAAACTGCCCCGGGTTGGCACCACGACAATGCCTCCCGATCAACGGTGATTGACCCATGATGCCTCCGCCACCCAGCACTCAGCCGGCGGGAAGCTAGGTAGCAGGCCTTATAGCCAGCGCCAGGGTGAGTGCTGGGCGGAGCCCGAGATGGAGCGTTAAGTGGTTCCGTGAAGGCTTTCCAAGCGAACGATTAGCGGGCCACCCAGTAAAGAGCAAAATTCCCGGAAGGTGGGTTGGGTTTGCAACTAGTGCCAAGGCGGATTAGGGCCTGGGGAAAGGTGCTGGGCCTGGTGTGCCTAAGCTCCCTAATGGCGCTGGGCTTAACCGGAGACATACCCTGCGGCTTCGGAACCCCAAGTCCCACCCCAGATCTGGAGACTTGGGTGGAGAAGCTTAAAAGCCAAGAAGGGGTATTCGTCCGGGAGGAATCCAATTGTCGGATAGTGCTAGTAACCATGGGCGCAAGGCCCACCGGGGGCTACAGCATCAAGGTCGAGAAGGTCCGCCGCACTCAGGATGCATGGATAATAGAGGTAACCACTCACGTCCCTGGTCCCCACGATGTGGTTACCCAGGTCATCACCTACCCATACCAGCTGATCCGGATTCCCAAGGATGGGCTAAAAATTGAAGTGTACGAAAAAACCGAGCGGGGATTAATTATGAAGGGCCTCTCCCGAAGCTGAGGAAGCATAAACGGGTCCGCCTCGCTTGCGGCCTCCCTAAGTTTGGCCAGCCGCTCAAGAAAAGTCGCTCGCTTCGCAGCTTGGGGCAGAGGGGAGCGCAATTCCTTGCAACTCCTGGCTCCCATCTGGCGGAGGGGGTGGGATTCGAACCCACGGAACCTTGCGGTTCAACGGTTTTCAAGACCGCCTCCTTCAACCGCTCGGACACCCCTCCAAGCCATCATATTAACACGCTTCCCAAGCCAAGTAAAGATCGAGGCGATGCCAGGCCTAAAGCCGGCCTATTTGGAGTGGACACGCACAAAGCGGGCAATAGAGCGATCATAAGTTCTTTCCACTTCAGGCGGGAAGAAGCATCCCGGCAGCTCCCCGTGGCGCCGGTGATAAGTTACGCACTCACAGCATTTTCCCTTACGCGGACAAGGCTCGTAGGTGCAGGTACAGCTAGCCTGGTTCTTCTCCAAACTGCAATCCATATAACATCCCTCACCAAGTCTAAAGGTGCTTTTGAAACGTTCCCCATGCCGGGGCACTGGCGCCGGCTCCAAATGGGCTTGCCAGCGACTCATTCAGAAGTCTGGACTCTGTGATTTGCTCCAACTAATTTTATCAACCAGATAACCGATTGACTAGGGGGAAGCAGGAGCTAGCTTGACCATGTCTAATGTTTACGCTAGGTTAGGCCAGGATTAGGGTAATACGGGATAGACGGGTAGGAACGATAGGAAGGATAGGTCGTGACAGTTGATAGGGCAGTAGTTGGCGATGGCGTGAGCATAAAGTTAATAACCATAGGTCAAACCCATGGTCCCAAGAGGGAGCCGCTCCGCGGTTACGATGTGGTGGTCACCAACCCTCAGGCCACCGTACAGGACTACTTGACCGCGCTTAACCTGGCTATCGAGACGCTTCCGCTTACCCGCCGGCGCCTTTTGCCACCTCCTGGCCAGGGCCAGATCCCGTCTGACCAAAGGCTTTATTGCCGGGGTTGCGACCGCTGCTGCCGGGAAAGGGTGCCTCTCACCTATATAGATGCCCTAAAACTTATCCAAGCTACCTCCTCCCCCAGCTTAGGCTTGTTCCTGCGCCGCTATGGCTACATCTGGGTGCAGGGAAGAGCTGTAGATATTAGCCTGGCCTGGGAAAAGCAGGCTCAAGGGGCATCGGCCCATCCAGACCGGCGCTGTGTATTCCTCAACCCGGAGACACAAACCTGCCAAGTCTATAGAGCCAGGCCCTTAGTGTGCCAGACTTTTATCTGCTGCCCCCAAACCAGGCGGGCCCGGCGCCTGCGGGAAGTGATCGTCAATCAGGGCGAGGATGAGCTAGTACGGCAGTGGCTGGCCGAGGCTGCCGCTACCGGCAGGGAGCCAGAATTCCATGAGGGATACAACCCCCGCCCTCGGGAGGAGGACTGGCCGCCCACACCCTTTAGCGGCCGAACCGATTACCAGGAGGTGCGGCTCAAAGAGATTTGCTCGCCCCGGCTATGGGAAAAATTGCTGGGGCCTTGAAGCCGACCCTAGGCTTCGTCGCCCTCGCCCTTAATGACCGCTAAGGGCACCAGCCGGGCTACCGGCCGAGTAAGGCCACACTCCACCAAGGTATTCACTACGGCATCGATGTCCTTGTAGGCACCAGGAGCCTCGTCGGCCAGAGTCTTGAGGTTGCGAGCGTTGACCAGGACTGGCCCTAGGGAAGCCACTAGCTCCCCCTCTGATACCGTGCTCCTAGCTTGTTTGCGGGACATTACCCGCCCGGCTCCATGATTCACCGAGTTGAAAGTCTCGCCAATAGCCGGAGTGCCCAGTACCACGTAGGAGGCGGTACCCATGCTTCCGGGAATGATGGCCGGGTGCCCCGTCGCCAGGTAGCGCTTCGGGTTTTCGCCATGGCCGGGGGGTAAAGCCCGGGTGGCCCCCTTGCGGTGCACCAACAATTTTCGGCCCCGGTGCTCCTCCACCTTAGCGATATTATGGGCTACGTCATAAACCAGCTCCAAGCCGATTTCCGAAAGCGGCAAGCCCAAAACCTCACCAAAAGCCTCCCGCACCCCATGAGCAATCAGCTGGCGGTTGGCAAAAGCAAAATTAGCGGCACAGGCCATGGCGGCAAGGTACTTGCGGCCCTCAGGAGAATCAATAGGAGCACAAGCTAAGCCTTTGGTAGGAGCCTTGATGCCATATTTTTCCGAAGCCTGAGCCATCAGGGAGGAATAATCGGTACAGATCTGGTGTCCGAATCCTCGGCTGCCAGTATGGATGAGGACGGTCAGATGGCCCTCCTGAAGCCCTATTAGTTCCGCCGGATCTGGGCGCCCTGCTGCCTCGCCGCCAGGACTAGGAACCGTCGGGTACACCCGTTCCACCCGGCCTAGCTCAATAAAGTGGTTACCGCCGCCGATGGTGGCCAATTGGTCGGCCCGGTCGATGGCGGCCCGGCTCACTGCCCCTAAATCGGCCCCGGGCAGGCAACCTCCCGCCTCGATGGCTTCCCCATCCTCCCCATAACCATAGCCTTGCTCAATGAAGTAGCGCGCCCCCAGGCCTGCCACCGCTTCCAGGTCCGGGTGGCGCAGCTCCGGTTGCTTGCTCTTCTTGCCCACCCCGGCAGGGATCCTTTTCTCAATGGCAATCAAAAGCTGACGAAGCTGGCTGCGGCTGAGTTCGTCCGCCTTAAGATTGGTCCGGAGCAAGCGGACCCCGCAATTGATGTCCATGCCTACCGCTCCAGCTGAAACCACCCCGGTTTCCCAATCGGTGGCCATTACCCCGCCGATAGGCAAACCAAAGCCTGTGTGAATGTCGGGAAGCCCGATTACCGGCTCCACCACCCCAGGGAGGCTAGCCGCATCGGCTAGCTGCTTCAAAGCTTCTTCTTCCACCAGCTGCTGAAAGAGGACCGGGGCCAGGTAGACTACAGCCGCTACCCGCTCCTCGCCCCTTCCTATCAGCCGATAACGATTGCGCCCCCAGGGCTCTAGCCTCAATTCTCGCTTGCTCATCTCACCAACCCTCACACCCACCAACTGCCGCCGGGTCACTGCTGCTTTTTGCTGCTTCAGGGCTACTGCATCCTCAAGGTCATGTTTCTACCTTATTTTAACAGGGAAGGGCGTAGCTGACAAACCTGACAAACGCTTAGCTCACCATGCCCCGCCGAGGTTTAATCAGGCTGATAATCCAGCTTAACTGGGATCGGGTGCAAAAGGCTGATGGAGCTAGGGGTCACCTGACAGCCATAGGCCCAGATCTTGACCCCGCTGGCATTGGCCTGCCGCAAGGCCCAACCAAAGGCGGGGTCCATCTGGTCATGGGGAGAAAACTCATCCGCGTCGGCCCTTTGGATGATGAACATTACTGCTGCCCTCAGGCCCTGCTGGCAAGCTAAGGATAGCGCCTCCATGTGGCGGGCACCCCTTACGGTAGGAGCATCAGGAAAAAGGGCCCGCCCGCCCTGCACTAAAGTAACCGACTTTACTTCCAGAAAAAAGTCAGGAGCGCCTGGAGCTCCCGTCAACCGAAAATCAAGCCGGCTGTGCCCCGATTGGGTCTCGGGCCATACCTGGGAATAGCTGGCAAGCTCAGGAAAATAGCCCATCTCCAGAGCTTTCCGTACCAACCGGTTGGGGGCCTGAGAATCGAGGGACACTAGGACTCCGTCCACATCAGCCATAACTAAGCTAAAGGCGGTCTTGCGGGCTGGCCCCTTTGGTCCGCCCCTTCCCACCTTGGTCATCTTGACGAATACCGGGCGGCCCGGAACCAATATCTCCTTCAGCCGCCCCGGGTCGCCAAGGTGGGCCTCGACTACCGGGCCAGGCCTTCTGGACCTTACAGGCCAACTGCTACTAACAGGAGCCATAGGCTCCTGCAACCTGACCAAGGTAAGAAATCGGTTTAGGCGCGTAAGGAAAAATGCTGGCAATAGTTTCTGCCCCCAGCTTAGGCTGGGGGGCGGTGGGCCCTGCATGTCAAGCCTCCTCCAAAGATAAATCAACCCTTTGCCCATGACCCCGAACTGAGTGCTGGGCGCGACCCCCCCTAGAGCTCCGCCCTGCCTCCCGCAACGGGTGAAGCAGCTGGCGCAAGCTCCGGTATTCCCCGGCTAGCCAACTAGGGCTCGGGCTAAGGTACGCGCCCCGCTAACAACATCTGGCATGGCTGTGCCACCCGGGAACTGTAACCCCGTCTAAGGCTTAACCATAGGATGAATAGGCAGTGCTTACCCAGAACCACAAGGGAGGAAAGCAGCCGATGACAACCTACTTTGGCTATCCTGGGTCAGAATCATCCTTCATCGAAGGTGTGCGCAAGGCGCTCATGGATGAGCGCAAGGCCTATGAATTCTACGGGGAACTCTGGCGCTACGCCCCCAACCGGGCCATTGCCGACCGCATCCGCGATATTCGCATGGACGAACATCACCATTATGCGCTATTCAGCCAGATGCTCAAGCGGCAAATTGACCCTTGGGAGGAAGTGCTGGAAGGACAGCCTGCCGCCACCTCCATACCCCAATTCTTTAAAGGCGTCCGGCGCGCCTACCAGGACGAGGTGGAGGCCATCATGACTTATGCTAACCTGTCCCTGCTCGCCCCCGATTATGCCATTGCCGCCCGAGTGCGGGACATTATGCGCGATGAGGTTATCCATGCCGAGTTCTTTGCCGAGCTTTTGGCGGTAGCCGGCTTGATCGATATGGAGGCTTAAGATGCAGCCAAAAGCTGGGGGAGGATGCTGCCGCCTGGCCGGCCCGGTGGCCGGCCAGGCGGCCCAGGTTTTTCCCCGGCTAGACCGCCATCGCCTTCACCTTGGCCACCTGCTGCCCAAGGTCAGTTAGCAGCCCTAAAAGCGTTTCCGAGGTAGCCTCCATTTCCGCAAGAAGCTTACGGGCCCGGTTCAAATCCTTGCCTTGGTAGGCCAAAACGATCTCCTTTCCCAGCTCATGGATGCGCCGGTGGGGCTCCTCCATAGCCCGGTAAGCCGGCAGATTCCTTAAACCTTCTTTGGCCGGACCGTAATACCACTTGCCCAAGCGGCACTCCCGGTCGGAGGCGACGCTCTCCGCCGAGAATTGCTCCCGGCCGTTGATCAGGTTGTGCATCTTTTGTTTCCAGAGAAGATGATCGGTCTTGGCCAGCTCCAGCACATCGGCGTCGGCAAGCCTCATTTGCACCGTATCAAAAAGCTGGCGCAGTTCCTGGGCCGTTTGGGCAGTCTCGGCCACCCGCCGACCGGCCGCCTCAGCCCTATCTTTGAGCTCTTCGGTGACGTCAGCAATGGTCTGCACGGTCACGGCCATTTCCTGGGTAGCAGCCGACTGCTGGCTGGCAGCTACTGCCACTTCCTCCACCCGACCTTCAGCGCTCTGGACATCGGCCACCATGGCTTCTAGAAGCCGACTGGCTTCCTCAGCCAGGGACGCCCCTCGAGCAGCTTGGCCGGCGGCCTCCCGGGTGAGCTCGGCCACCCGGGCGTTGTTGGCGTGTAAGGCTTGAATTTTGGGAGCGATGTCCTTAACCGCATCCTTAGTGAAAGCGGCCAGGCGCCCCACCTCGCTAGCCACCACTCCGAAGCCCTTGCCGTATTCGCCAGCCCGGGCGGCTTCAATCTTGGCGTTTAAGGCCAGTAGCCCTACCTGGTCGGAAATAGTCTGGATAGTCTTCAGCACCTCGGAGATCTGGCTGCAGTGGGAAGTGGTCATCTCCACCTCCTGGCGGAGGTGGTCCAGGGATTGGTTGATACCCCGCATATTGTTCAGGGCCTCAGCGATAGCCTGCTGATTGGCGGCAGAACGCTCTCCCACTCGGGCTAGCTCTTCCTTGGTAGTCTGGGCCATGCTGGCGATCTGTTGGGCTGATGCCGCCATCTCCTCCACCGTGGCGGCCACTTGAGTCAGCTGGTAGGATTGGTCGGCAACACCGTTGACCATGGCATGGGTTTGGATGTTCATCTCCGCCGCCAATCCCACCACCTGGGAAACGTGGTGAAACACCTTTAGCATCAAATCATTTACCGCTGAAACCACCCGGCCGATAATTCGGGACAGAAAGGATGGCATTCTTCCTTCGAGAAGCATCTCCTCCGCCCCCACCAAGTTATAGGCTCCCAGCTGTTCCAGTGGCGGCTCCACCAAAGCCTGCACCTGGTCCCAACTGCAAGTGCCTTGGTATTCGGATTCGGGCTCGTTTCTCCCCTTTTTCCCCCACCCGATGGCCATGAGCTCTCCTCCTTGGGCGATGATCGGTGTTTGCCTGTGGTTGCCTGTCGCTTTTTAGCTTTTGGCTTCGGTTCCTTAAAAACGGCAAGCACCCACCGTCTGGCACCATTGGTACCGTCCTGGTAATTCTTATTGTACAATGATTACTAATAAGATACAAGTAAAACTGCAGTTATTTTTCAATAATCGTCTCTGGCCTTGTAGCTGGCCGCCTACTTCTGGACTAGCTCCTCCATCTCCTGCAATATTTGCCCGAAGAAGTCCAGGGCCTCCTGTACTGGTTCCGGCCTAGTCATGTCCACGCCGGCCACTTTTAGGAGCTCAATCGGGGTGTTGGAGCTTCCCAGGCTGAGGAACTTGAGATACCTTTCTCGGGCCGGATCCCCTTCCTTCAATATTTGCTGGCAAAGGGCGGTAGCGGCCGAGAAGCCGGTGGCGTACTTGTAAACATAGAAGGCGCTGTAGAAGTGGGGTATGCGAGCCCATTCCACATCTAGCAAAGGATCGATTTGTACCTGGGGGCCAAAGTAATCAGCGTTGAGCTGGTGATAGGTTTGTTTCAGCCAGTCCACGGTAAGCGCTCCCCCGCGTTCCGCCTCTTGGTGAGCTAGGCGCTCAAATTCGGCAAACATGGTCTGCCGAAATACCGTGGCCCGAAACTCCTCCAAGTAATGGTTCAAGAGGTACAGGCGCCGGTGCCGAAGCTGGCTGGTTTTATCTCCCTGGGCCTGCATCTCTTCCTTGGTTTGGGCCAAAAGATGCTGCATCAAGAGGGACTCGTTGACCGTGGACGCCACCTCAGCTACAAAAATGCTGTACCCAGAATAGACATAGGGCTGGTGGGCAAAGGAGTAAAAGGTATGCATGGCATGACCCATCTCGTGGGCTAAAGTAAAGACGCTGTCTAGGTCCCCCTGAAAATTGAGCAGCACGTAGGGATGTACCGGATAAGCGCCGGTGGAGTAAGCTCCCGAAGCCTTGCCACGGGTCTCCATAACATCCACCCAACCCCCGGTCATCCCCCGCCTAAGCTCCTCCACGTAATCATCGCCCAAAGGGGTAAGTCCGCGGGCCACAATCTCGCAGGCCTCCTCATAGGTGTATTTCTCCTCCGGAGGTTCAACCAACGGCACATAAAGATCGTAGGGGGCAAGCACGGGCAGATCCAGCATCCGCCGGCGCAGCTCTAGGTAACGGTGCAAAAGAGGTAGGTTTTTCCGCACTACCTCTACCAGCCGGTCATAGACTTCTAGAGGAATATTGTCCCCATCCAAGGCCGCCGCCAGCACCGAAGGGTAATGTCGCACCCGGGCAAAATAGATATCTTTCTTGACGCTGGTGGCATATAAAGTGGACAGGGTGTTAATCTGATCGGAATAAGCTTGGTGCAGGGCTTTAAAAGCCTCCTCGCGCACCTTTCGCTCCCGGCGGCGGATGAATTGCTGGTAGTTGCCTTTGGTCAGCTGCACCTCCCGACCCTCCTGGTCGTGAATGCGGGGGAGCTTGAGGTCGGCGTCGTTGAGCATACGGAAGACCTGGCCCGGACCAGCGGCTATTTCCCCCATGCCTGCAAGCAGCTTCTCTTGCTCCGGCGGCAGGATGTGTTCCCGGAGGCGAACCGTCTCCTGGATATCATGGCGGTAAAGTTCAAGCTCCGGCTCGTCTTGGAAATACTGTTCTAGCCGCTCCGGCTCCAGGCTTACCAATTCCGGAACCAAGAATGATTGGGCTGTGCTGGCTTCCGTGGCCAAGCTAATGATACGCTGGGACAAAGCCTGGCTTTTGGAGTTAGTGGTATCCTGGTCTAACTGCAAGTGGGCGTAGACGTAGAGCCGCTCCAGCAGCTGATCCAGTTGGTCGCGGCTTTTAAGCACCTCTTTCAGGCCAGCGGCTGACTCCTTAATTTTACCTTGCAGGCGAGGGAATTCCTGGATCAGCTTCTCGGCTTTCTTGAAATCCCGCTCCCATGCCCCGGCGGTAGAATACAGGTCCTCCAAACGCCAGCGGTACTTTTTCGGTATTCTGCGGCGGTCGGGAAGCTCAGTTTGCGTTGGTGAGCCAGCTTTTCGGTTCTTGGCCATGCTCTAACCTCCATCTGCTTACCTTCACCATAATTATCATTCCCGGTCTGGGCGCTTGCTTCCATGGCAGCAATTACCTCATCCTATTCGTTATTCGCCCGCACATCTCCTGTATCGACAACTATTTTTGCCTTAACTAGCCCTGCCGGCTATACGGGGCCGCTCCATCTTTCCCTTCCCCGCCGTAGCCAGCTTTTCTAGACGATCCATCCCCACCCATACCCGTGTTCACCGCATGACCTAATGCCGGGTGAACGCCGACTTGGGTAGACATCGCTCCCACGGTTGCCGAGTGCCTGATCTAACCCGCCCTGTTAGCCAGGGATTGTACTGAAAATTGGAATGACCAGCCATTTCAAGAAAACACTTACTTCAACAACATCTCTATTTCCCCTTGACAACCTCTCCCTAGGGAAATACGATGACCATGGAAAATGTGAATGAAATCACAATCACAGAAGAACTAGGCAAATAGAAATAGTCCAAATAGTTATTGCAACCAATAGAACTAGTCCAAACGAACTACAACATGGCCAACCAGTTTTACAGGCAGCACGGTAGTCGGCCAAACCACCTAACCAGATGATGAGAAAACCAAGCAACTCAGCACTCAGCTCGGGACGTAGCCGGAAAACTCACCTACGCTAAATTGCCGGGACTTGGCAAATCCTACTGAACCAAAGCTGAGCGCAGGGCGGTGGGGAAAATCGATAGCCGGGCCGGAAGAAACTAGTTCCTAGGGGGGTGAAAAGGATGGTCGGTTACTTCTTAGGCGAAGGTGCATGGGCAAACGTAGTTGAGGCTAGGATGGTTGGCGACACTGGTTGCTGGCCCAAATGGGTGTTCCTAGACGAAGAAGCTGGCTGGTTCATGAACTTTGGTTTTCCACGGCCTTAGCAGGTTCACCAGTCCAGAAAGGAGGCTGCCAAAATGGTCGCCAGCAAAAAGGTCCTTCTGGCCGAAGGTGATCGAACCTCGGCGGAGCAAATAATTGCTCGCGTCGAAGCATCCGGAAACCGCGTAGCACTGATGGGCAAAGTTGACGCGGCTAGCGTGGTGGAGGCCGCTAAAAGAATTAAGCCCCATGTTATCGTCCTCGGGGACATGAGCGACCATACCCAGGCTGCCGCCGCTGTCCGGATGCTCAAGTCTGACCCAGTCACTGCCGAAATACCAGTGATCGTCATAGACCAAAGGCCCCGGCGCCACGGCTGTACTGGCATCACCAGGTTGGAGGGGCTCCAACTGGAGAGCGAGGATTACTTTACCAAGCCTTTGGAGATGGCTAGCTTTGTCGCCAGGCTAGATCAACTGCTGGAAGAGACTTCTAAGCCATCCGTGCCGGCCACTCCTAGTGGTGCTCCAGCCCAGATCGACACCCCCATAGCCGGCGGGGCAGGTTGGCCACAAGTAGCCGGTGCTTAAAGACAGGTGCCTAGGAATAACAACCGAGCCCAACGTTCTGCACCAAACGCGGAAACATTTAGGTCAAAGCTCAGTCCAAATTTGAGCCGTAGTTGCGTACGGCTTCTTTCTTTTCTCTTCCCTTGTTTTTTCTTTCCCTGGTCCTGTCCTTTACCCTGAATGCAGCCTAGCTCATCAGCAGCTGCGCTCTGCTGTTCTAGGGGTACCAGTGGCGCTCCCGGTACTGGTCGCCTTGGTAGCGCTGGCGGCGCTGGTCCCTCCACCCTCATACCCAGCCCGACCTCGAGCCTCCTTCAAGCCCTTTCCCTGGCCCCGACGGAAAAGCATAGCAAGCAAAGAAGCCAAGGGTTGCTGATAGAGCATCCCCAGGATCACCGTCAGCCCAACCAAGGGCGGAAAGTATCCGGTGGCAATGACCGTCCCGGCACAGAGATTGCGCATGCCCACATTGTAGGTCAAGGTAACTCGCATGGCCCTATTGCCGCCCGAGACCAGCCGGGAGCTCTCGTAGCCCACCGCATAACTCAAGGCGCACATAAAGAAGATGATCACCAGCAGCCGAGCATAGGGTACCTGGGGCGATAGCAAAGGAGCAATTTTGGCAGCGTTAATGGCAATCACCAAGTATAAGCCCAGCTTGGAAGTAGGCCCGGCTACCGGGCGCAGGTAGCTTTGGGCCTTGCCATGGCTGAACTCGCAAACGGCAATGCCGGCCAAGGTGGGCAGAACTATCATTTCCACTAAGCCGACCACAATGCTGGAGAAGGAATACTCGATCTGGGTACCGAAAAAGGTACGGACCGTGGCCGGAACAATCAAGGGGCTGATTAGAGTATCCAAGACCACAATGGCCAAGGCCAAGGGCAGATCCCCATCCATCATCTGGGTCCAGATAACCGTGGTTACCCCGATGGGAACTGCCATGGTCAGGACTAGGCCAATCCGGTAGGGCTCCATTCCTGCCCCCGGAAAGACTGCGTGCCCAATGATAAAGGCCAGGACAGGCATGACTATATGCAGTAGTAGTAAAGCGTAGAAAATGGGAAAGGGCCGGTGGACCAACTCTCGAAAGTCGCTAATCCTAGTACCAATGGAGGTCATGAAGGTCAAATAAGCAAAAAGAGGTGTAATTAAAAAGGAATACTGGTTGAGGTGACCATGGCCAAAAAAGCCGATGGCTAAAGCCGAGAGCACTCCTACGAACAAAGTCCGCTCTAGGACATGATTGACCTTGAGTCCAACCTCGCTCAGCCGACCCCAAAGCCTGAAAACAGGTGCTGGATTTGTTGCTACCACGATGAGCACGACCTTTCAAAGATACAGTGCAAGTACGGCGCATAAGGAGTACCTTCTGCGAGACGCCGTCCAACTTGGGATTTGACTTTCCTTTTATACTAGCACCACCAGCAACCAAGGACAACACCCCAGCCGCGAGCTTTTGCTGCAGGAGAAAAATACTCGTAGAGCAAGCCTACAGCAGATAGCTTGCCAATCAGGGAACTAAAATTACTAGATGTCCCTATCGGTCCCTCTTAGGGGCAAGAAACGCTAGAGTTGCCATCTGCGCTATGGCCGGCAGCGATCATCCCAAAGCCAAAGGAATTCTTTTCGCCCAGGCCACACTCGTAGGCAAAACGAATCAGCTCGGGATTTCCGCTCAATGAAAAGGGAGCCATGTAGCCAAGGATCCTTTGATCCCGATAGGTTACCAGTCGGCTGATTTTGCCCTGGTGGCGCTCTATATAGCCATTGTCAAAGGCAAACTCGAAACTCGTATCTTCCGGCAAGTCCGGACTTAACGCAAGGTATTTACGGAGGAGATTCTCCCTGAGGCGATGCGAAAACTCAGGATCTTGGTAGCGCAAATAGTAAGCTGGCCGCCCCAGCTCTGGAGCCGCCCGGCTCACCGTGATCGGGGACAGGCAGATAAAGCGCATAGGCGAGGCAAAGCTAGGCGGAGAAACAATTTCCGCTCCAGTCACCGCAAAAGTAAGCTGCCCCACTTGAATAGTCTCTTGATCCAGCAACCCATCGGCCAGGTACTTGACAAAGTCCCTGACCGGCGAGGAAACCTGCCAGCTGGCTTCAGCACCTAGAAACTCGATGCCTCGACTGGTCACTTTCCGCTTTCTAATTTCCAGCTGAGAAAAGGTGAAGAGGCGAAACTGCTTCTCTCCGCTCTCATAGCCCCGATCGTGAAGATAAGTAGCATAGTCTGTAGAGGACTGGGCCAAAAGCCGGTAAACCAGCGCAGTCAAATAGTATTGATACTCAAAAGGTAGATAGGGCTTGGGGCCAACATGTTTTACCAGCTCTAAATGTATGCGCACTCGCAAAACTTTTCACCTACCCAGCCCACTTTGCTTGACCAGATCCGCCAGGGAAACCTGGCCGTGACCCCTAAACCATTCTCTCGACGGATAGGCAAAGGAAACCTTTCTCGACGGGTCAAAACAAAGTATTTGGCGCACATCCTGCAGGTTAATAGCCTGGCTCTCGCGCCAAGGCTCGGTAAGCTTGGCAATATACTCGCTCAAGGCCTCGCCCTCGAGGCGATTGGCGGTTAGCACCCCTTTAGACCACGAGGTGTAACGGCGATGCATCTCGCATAGGTGGGCCGCTACCGGGCTGATAGAAACGCTACCAAGCCCAAGCGGCTTCCCCATTCCCAGCTTATGCTTAAGTCCAGGTTCCAGGAACAGAGCATAAAAGAGCAGTCCCAGCTCCTCTTGGTCTAGCCCCCAGAACTTGACCCTAAACTCAAAGATCGATCCGGGGCCGATCAGGTGCACAGTCTTGTTAAGGGGGCTTTTTTCCGCTGAAGCCAGCCTGACACCAGGCTGGTGATAGTAAAACTTCCTTCCTGCCACTTGCTGGTTAGGGAAATACCACACGGCATGGCGGGGTTTGGGAACCATAAGGGGAGGCAAAGTAACCCAGCCCCCGTCTTCTACCTTAACCGGGAGGCCGTCGCCAAAGCTCACCTTACCGGTGAGCATAGCTTTCCTGCCTGCCCCGAACATGCGGCAAGTAATGCAGAGGGCACCCCTGTCATGGCAAGGCCGAAATTCAGCTGGGATTTTGCTCAAAATGTCGTTGGCAGGATTCCGACTGTTTTCGGTAGCCACAGCCAGGCAGGAATTGGCTGCCGCTTCCGCTATCGAACGGATGGCCCCTTTAAGCGATGTGCCCGGGATAAAGGGCTTTCCATTTCGCAATAAATAATCCATATACTTGTGGTCTTTATCTTCCCGGGTAATATTACTCCCGATAAACAATGGCGTCAGCGTCTCCAGGCGGCAATCTGTGCTGCCCCATAGACCAAATATCCAGTTTAGGCCTTCATTCTTGATCCTACGGCCATCGCGCTGGGGCGGGCGGCTTAAATCCAGGCGTACGAAGTTATACGGGTTCATGGCAATCGCCATCAGGTTCCCCTCCCAATCCATGCCAATAAATGAAATCAGGGTAGGGCTGGCCTTTGCGCCGGTACTCGCTTACCTTAAGTACCAGGTCCTGGCCCTGGCTGGGCATCTCGACTCCATCGACTGGATATTCCAGGCTGCGGGGAATGCGGGCTTCCTGGCTGCTCCACAAGTAGTAGGAGCACTGCCGGCAAACATAACCTTGGTCCTCTCGAACTGCCAAGGAGCGACCCAGCTTGGTTCTCAGGTCCTGGATCCCCTCCTCTGCCTGAGCCAAAGCAACCACTCGGAAGACCCCCTGATCCAGCTCTCGCCAAATTAGGTTTAGCCCTGGCTCAATCACCCTGCCCAGCTTCCAGGGAAACTTACCCTCATCCCCTTCCCAGGTCCAATCACCAGCTGGCCAGTCCTTGCCCCGCACCAGAGCGATTTTGTCGGCTGCCTCTGCTAAAACCAAAGTTGCTCGGGAAATGTGGGTACGAGCTAATTCCAAAAAGTCATTCAGAGCCAGATCCCCTGCCTGCACGTAGAGCATAGCCGGCGCACCTCACTTAAGCAGACTTGCGAGCCACATAGCCGTCCCAGGCCGGACCCAAGCTATCCCAAAAACGATACAACCCTTCTGCATCGGCAATCCGCCCCACCCACCGAATGCCGCGGCGCTCCATGGTCAACGGCGAGGAAAGTTCCACCCAATCATCGGAGTCTAGGCCATACCTCTCGGCCCCTTGGGCGAAAGCACCGATGCCCCAGAGCTTCTGTAGCTCGGGTGGCGACCAGCCAGCCGGGGTACCAAAGTAGTGGATTTCAAGCGATGTTACCCGCCCAGTCACCCAGCCTAACCCCCGGGACTTGCCGCTTCCAATCTGGACTATGCCATCAGCCAAATCCCGCAGCAAATAGGCCAATAGCCCGAGCTGCCAGGTTTCGAAATTATCCACCACGATTTCAGTATCAAAAATACCGGAGGTGATGACTTGAAAATCGAACTTAGCTCCCCGGGAGCTGCCGCCAGTAACCCGGTCTATGCCCACTCCATCCCGAGTCTCAGGGGTAGGGGCCGGCGTTCCTGGTCGCAAATAGGCATCCCTGATAGCCAGGCGCCCGCGCATGGCACTAGAACCAAACAGCCTACAGATAGGACAGGAATCTCGATAAGCCTGGGGAGGAGCGTCGCTTTGCAGCCTTCTACCACAGGAAGTCTGGCTAAAAGGGTCGCAGGCCAAGGCTGGATTTAAGGTACGAGCTATCCGCTCGGCGTGGCTCCGGAATACCCCCTTGAGAGAAGAACCGGGCATGAATACTTGGGGTTGGCCGGTAGGCCCGGCGCCATACTTGGTGGTCACAAAAGCATCATCCGGGCCGGTCACGCTGGCCGCTCCCGATTTAATTAACACCGGCCCTTGCGGTTCAATAGCTACGGCTACGCGACATTGGTTGACGGCTTGCCTAAACATGCTCCCTTGCCACCTCCTGTTGGCCACTAGTAAGCATATCCAAGAAACTGATTTGTTGGCTAAGAAACGATTCTGGATCTAGTTCCCGCATCTTCCCAGTTCGTAAGTAGGCAATTAGCTCATCTGCCTTGGTGAAATCTACTGCCTTAACCGACTCCAGCTGCAAGGAGATACCGCCCAGGCCCCTGGAGCTAAGGCCGCCCAGCCGCATGTACCCGCTCACCATTTCCCTCAATCCCACGGCCACCAGGAACAGATCTTTGGAAGTGGGATTTTCCAAGGTAGCTCGAAAATCGAAGCGGCTCAGGGAAGGCACTACCTCGTAATCAAATTTGATGTTGGTGGCGGCTCTGCCGCTATCGCGGTCAATGCCTACCCCATCCCTCACTTCCACCTCTCCTAGCTCGGGATTAAGCATGGGAGCGTCTTCGAAAAGGATTTTTGAGCGGGAAAAAGGCGAGCCAAAAAGCTTACAGGTATCGCATAAGTGCTGCTGTAGAAAGTCGGCCAGTTCTTTTTCGGGCGCTTGATTTTTTTGCTTCTCTCGATAAATCGTAGCTGTACGCTCGTTTGCTGTTGGGCATTGGTTGTCCAGCTCTCCCCAGATTTGACAGCTTCTCAGGCCCAAGGTAACGGCTATGCGCTCCACCGTGGAGCGAAAAGCTCCTTTGATCGAAGATCCGGGAATAAAGGGCTCTCCGCTCATGGTTTTTATCACCGGCGAGTCGGTATAGTTTAAGTCCCGGCCACCGCCCACATGGAGCCCGGTGGTGGTAACCAGCACTCCCTTGAAAACATAGCGCTCTCTCAGCCCTGCTTCCAATACTCTCGCCTCCTTGGCAATCTGCTCCCCAGTGACCCTAACGCCCTGAGCTCGTGGTCGCCAGATACTCGGCTACCAGATGCTGAAGATAGCGGCGGTAGAGCCATAGCTGCACTTCGCCCGCTGAAGACCCGGCTGGCCCAAAGCCAGCTACGTTCCCTTCCCTACTTATTTCAGCCAGCTCCTTTCCTTCTTGCCTCATCTTCTGCAGGCGAGCTTCGACCTGGGTCCAGAATTCCGCCGCCCCCGCTTCCGGGCTAGACCGCTCGCTTTGACCTTGGGCAGCCCTCTGGTGACCGGTCCGAGCCTCTTCGTCCTGACTGCGGCGGATGGCCAGCTCCTTTTTGTGGCGTATATACTTGCCTATGTCCTCGGGCTCTTGCGCCCAATCGGCAGCTTGAATCAAGCCCCCCAGCTGGCTTTTGCTAACTCCCACTTGCTTAAACTGTTGCCGTAACTGGTGCACAAGCTGGACTGCTTCCTGGTAAAGGTTGGCATCGATCTCCAACAAGGATATCGATTGGCTACTCAAGTTGCCACCCCTCCATTAGCGCCGCCGCGAGCGCGAGGGCGAATTGTCATGGCGCTGGTGAAGCTGGTTGGACCGGGAACGCTCCTCGCCCATATCCAATTTAGGAGCAGCCTTAGGCTCTACCAAAAAGTAAAGATAATTGGATACCATCTGGCCAATAAATTCCCGGGCAAGCAAAAGGTGCATCTCCCGCTTGACCGCCGACAGGTCTCGGGTCAAAGGATTAAGGTCGACCAGCTCCTTAGCCTTGGCTTCAGCCTTGGCCTCAAGACCTTCTAGTTCTAGAAGCAGCTTACGGCCAAAATCCAAGTGACGCCACTTTTTGCCAGATTCGCTCCTGCCCACCCGGAGCTTTATGTAGTCGTAAATATCGGTTATCGCCATGGTGCTGATGGCCTGCCGCTCCAACTTCATAAGCTGCGATTTGTTGCTTTCGGACAAAGCTTGGACAGCATAGGCAGCCATCTCTCGGGCCCGGGGAAGCATCTCATCCCGGCACTCCTTAACTGCTTTGGCTAGACCCATCCGGTAGGCGGACTCCTCCAGCTTTTCTTTCCATACGGCCTCCAATCACTCCACCTCCCAATGAAAAGCATCA
>JACIYF010000016.1 GCA_014360065.1 Clostridia bacterium
GCCAACCGTCAGGCTGTGCTCCTATCCAACCAAATAGTAGTCATGGCTCGAAAATCAGAAGAAATGAACCGCAAATTTCCCAACATGAACATTATGCCTAAAAACTTTGAAATAGCGCTGAAGCAAATGGAGGGAAACCTAAGGGGCCTCTATAGCACCGTTCAAACCATTAACAGCTTACTGTCGAAAATGGTACACGAGATCGGTCTTTAACAAACAAGGTCATTTTTGAAAGGAGGTTGTAACGGTGTTTAAAGGTGTCGTAGAAAGCATTGCCGGGCTGTCACTGGTGGCAAAAGCCGTCCCGGTAATCGGCTTAGTCCTAGCGCTTGGTGCCACTGGCGCTGCCAGCGGAGGCATCAATATGATTGCTACTATGAATAATATGTATGCTACCATGCAAAGCATGGAAGAGAAGATGGGTGCATTGCCCCAGATGAACGAAACCCTAGGAGTGATGACCAAGCACCTGGAGCGAATTGATGAGAACCTGGCAGCTACTCGAGCTAATACTGAAGAAATGAAAGGCACCATGCAAGCAATGGTTGCCACTCTGGGATCCATGGAAAAAAGCATGAACAGTATGGCTGCCAGCATGAACACTATGAATGCTAAACTAAGCCAAATGGCTGCCACTGTTAGCGCCATGAACCAGAGCATGGGCGTGCTCAACGAAAAGCTCGGTGCCATGGGCAAGCTGATGGAAGGCATGACTGGGGAGATGAAGAAGCTGAATGCCCAGATCACAACTATGGTTGCCACTATGGACGGCATGAATGAGACCCTAGGCGGCATGAGCCTAACCATGGGCGAGATGAATAGCAAAATGGCAAACTTGCTAGGGCAGATGGAAGGTATGAACGCCAAAATGGACCAAGTTATCAAGACCTTAGATGAAATGAACAAGAAATTCCCTGATATGTCATCGACTGGTCCAATCTTTAAGCTAATTCAGCCTGTAACCGGACTGCTAGACCAACTGATGGGGATGTTCAACAAAGTCAATGCCCAAGCAGCATCGCTGAACAATACTATGAAGTTCCTCCAAAAGCAGAATGCTGGCGCTACCCAATAAATCCTCTTCCCATGCCGGGCGCCGGGGGTAACTCCGGCGCCTTTTTCATTATGTTTGCTCACGAGGGCTTGCTTGCATTTCTAGTTAGCTAGAGCAAGGATTAGCTCACTCCAAGCCGGCAGTCTAGGAATACCTACAGATTTGGTTTGGGGGCAGGAATTCTTTGAGGGTTAGGCGAAATTTGTCCGTAAAATCGGTGAGGAGCCATAAAATTTGCTGGGGGTATTAGGTAATGGCAAGGGAGCGAATTGTATTTAGCCGCGATCGGAAAACGGCGGTTTTTTACGATCCGCGGCTGGGTTTTCAAAGATCGGAAGTCGAATGCGAAATTAGGAAAGATCCTTTGACTGGTGCGACTAGCCGGATTGCCCATTTGGGCGCAGCTACCCTAGCAAAGCCGGATTTTTCTATTTTTGTGAGCGAGGATGCCCAGTTAATGTGTCCATTCTGTCCCCAAAATCTAGATAAGGTAACCCCGAGATTTCCTGATTGGATATGCCCGGAGGGTCGCCTAAGCTACGGGGAGGCCACTGTTGTTCCCAATCTCCTACCGTATGACGCTCATAGCGCCGTGGTGGTCATGGGGCGGCAGCATTTTGTTGGCTTGGAACAGTTTACGGTAGAGGTGTTGGTAAACGCCTTTCAGGCTGCAGTACAGTATGCCCGACGGGTCCGTAAAGCCTGCTCAGACCTTCCATATACTTTGCTGGCCTGGAATTACATGCCTCCTTCAGGGGGTACCCAGGTGCATCCTCACCTGCAAACGTTTGTAACTAGCTATCCTGGAAATCAGTATTGCCAGGAACAAGCTGCTTCTCGGCAATACTATGATCACTGGGGATGTAGTTATTGGGCTGATCTGATCCGGACGGAAAAAGAAGCTGGGGAGCGCTACTTAGGCGCAACTGGTGCGGTGGAGTGGCTCAGCGCCTTTGCACCTATGGGCATGGCCGGGGACATCCTCATTGTCTTTCCCAATAAGTACAGCCTCTTCGACCTGACCAGCGACGATTGGACCGATTTTACCCATGGCCTGGTGAGGGCTTTTAAGTACTTTCAAGCAACTTCTGTCTATAGCTTCAACTTGGCTTTTTATCCTGGGACTGAGGGGCAGCAATACTTTTGGGTCCACGCCCGAATGACACCGCGCTTTCCCCTGCATCCAGTCCTTAATGCTCCGGATGTCAACGTTTTTCAGCTTCTTTACCGAGAGGGGCTGGCCATTCGCACTCCAGAAGTTTTGGCCAGTGAATTGCGGCCATATTTTCAGGGACAAGATGGGTAAGACAGAAGTCAATGCTTGACTTTGCACGCTGGCGCGACCTACAATCAAAGAAGCACAGTTACGGGTGTGCAAATCCGAGGCACGCTCAAAGCCTGAACTAGCGGGGGATCGAGCTGGTGGCACAACTTAGTCACGTTGACGAAAAGGGTCAGGCCCGAATGGTTGATGTAACCAGTAAAC
This sequence comes from Clostridia bacterium, assembly GCA_014360065.1. Lineage (NCBI taxonomy): Bacteria > Bacillati > Bacillota > Clostridia > Clostridia bacterium. Next base: position 2,541 of record JACIYF010000016.1, read on the forward strand.
CCTCGACTATGCGCGAAGCGATAGCTCGAGGACGAGTGCGAATGCAACCCACAACTCTGGCCTTAATTGCCGATGGTTCTATCTCTAAGGGGGATGTGTTGGCAACAGCGCGAGTAGCAGGTATTATGGCGGCCAAGCAAGTAGGATCGTTGATTCCCTTGTGCCATCCCCTCAATCTAACTTCGGTCACAGTTGACTTCGATTTTAACTACGAGAGTAGCGCGGTAGAGATTGAAGCGGTGGCCCGGGTAAACGGGCCTACCGGAGTAGAAATGGAGGCTCTGACTGCTGTTAGCGTAGCTGGTCTTACCATTTATGATATGTGCAAAGCAGTAGACAGAGGTATGGTAGTGGGTGATATCAGGTTAGTCAAGAAGAGCGGTGGCAAGAGCGGTACTTATGTCAGACCGGGTGAAGATTATAGTAAGGAGTAAAGGCAAATCATGGCATTATCCTGTGGCTTAGTAGGACTGCCCACTGTGGGCAAGACCACTTTCTTTAACCTGCTTACTCATGTTGGCGCTGACACAAGCGCTTTTTTTACCGGCAAAACCGATACTCGAACCGGCGTATGCTTAATACCAGACGCTAGGATTGACTTCTTATCTGAGATTTTTAAACCTAGGAAAACCACTTATGCCCAGCTTCAGGTTGTGGATGTGCCTGGCCTGATGCGTGGTTCTAGTCAGGGCCAGGGAGTGGGCAACCAGTTTTTAGAGCATGTTCGGGAAGTCGATGCCCTGGTTCACATTGTCCGTGCTTTTGAGAATCCTAGCGTGCTGCATATTGATGGCAGCGTTGACCCCCTTCGTGACATCCAAACTATAAACGTTGAACTGTTGTTAGCAGATTTGCAGCTGGTAGAGACCCGTATGGAACGTATTCGCAGTGGCAAACAGAAGAGAGAACAGTTGGCGGAACTCAAGGTTCTAGAAAAGTGCGCTGAAGCTTTTAGCGATGAGAAGTATTTTCGCGAAGTTGATCTTGGGCCGGAAGAGAAAGCAGCTATAGCCCATTTGCGATTCTTGACCGAAAAGCCGGTAATAATTGTGGTCAACATCGACGAGAAACAACTCGATCAAAACTCTTATCCCCAGGCGGAAGGAGTACGTGCTTACGCCGAGCAAGCCGGAATCCCGCTGCTTGAAATATGTGCCCAGATAGAAGCCGAGATTAACGCCCTGGATCCACGAGAACAAGAGGAGTTCATGCGTTCTTTAGGTATAAAAGAGGCAGGCATTAAACGGCTTGCCCAATCCATGTATTCTCATCTAGGCTTAATCTCCTTCTTGACAGCTGGAGAGGATGAGGTTCGGGCCTGGACCATTCCCAGAGGGACCAATGCCAAAAGGGCGGCCGGCAAAATCCACTCCGATATGGAGCGCGGGTTTATCCGGGCAGAAGTCGTGGCTTTTGAGGACTTAAAACGCTGTGGGTCCATCGCCCGGGCTCGTGAGCAAGGTCTGGTGCGCTTGGAGGGCAAGGATTATATCGTTAAGGACGGAGATGTCATTAACTTCCGGTTCAATGTATGAGGGTCAAGGTTGTTTTGTCGTTTTTTGGCTAGACTATTTATGGTGGTGGGAATGAGCCAAAGAAGGGTATCAAGTCGAAGTTTTTGGGGCAGCTCTCGATGGGCTGGGCTGGCAGCAAGCATGGTCGCCGGAGCCTTTCTTTATTTTGGGTTTCGTCTGTACAGAGCTATGTTTCAGAACCTTGGCCGTAGTGAAAAGCTGGTTAGGATGGGCAAACGAGAAATTCTCGATTTCTTAAATTATGCCCTGGCGCTAGAGCTTGAGCAGGTTGAGTTTTATCGCGATCAATACCAGGCAGTAATTCATGGACTTGGCGATGAACACTTGGCTACTGGCATTAAAAGAGCGATGAATATGGAACAAGAGCATGTTTCCAAGATAAAAGAGAAAATTAAAGAAATGGGACATAAACCCACCTCTTTCACTCGAATTGCCCCTTTAGTCGGAGAGGTGGCCGGAATGGTGGGTGGACAGCTATCTGCTCTAAATATTCTTAAGGCCAACGTCTGGGTAGAACAAAAGGCGATCGATCACTACCTTCGGGTACTTAACCAAGTCGATGACCCGGTGCTGAAAACGTTGCTAATGGAAAATTTGGTCGATGAGGAGTTTCATGCAGCTTGGGCCCAAGAAAAAATTGAACAGATGCTTCAACCCGATGAAGGTGATAGTTTTTCCGGGCCTTAACTCCTAATCTAGCCCTAAATCCAAGTCAAAAACTTCCCCATCGTGTGCCGCCAACACTTGCACTCCTGAGGCCTCACCAATCTCCTTGGCAGCTCGGTCAGGGCCAAATTCAATCAGCTGCCGCCCAAAATGGGTTAGTAGCACCCTTTTCGGTTTGGGATTCATCTGGTTGAGGACTCGGATAACATCGGGAAGGGCAAGGTGCTTGATCCAACTTGGTTCCGGATGAAGTCTTAGCATAGAGATTATCAATATATCCCCACGGTAAAAGGTACTGAGCTCCCGGAAGTACGAGGTATCGGGCACATAGGAGACAATTATATCTTGGGCGACAAAATTAAAACCGTAAGTCTCAGCGCTGCCGTGATCATGGGGCATGGATACTTCGATGGTTACGTCACCAACTTGGTAGCGCGAGTATGGGTCTATACCAATTACTTCTTTGGCATAGCTGCGAACATACCTAAGGAGGACCGGGTCTTGGGTTAGAGCATCCTTGGGAGCCATAATTACTCCATGGCGATTGAGTCCACCGGCGGTCATGGCTTCCACCATGGCATTGACATCGCCGCAGTGATCCAAATGTCGGTGGGAAATCAGCACAGCATCAAGCTGGCTAGGGTCGAGGTGGTAAGCGGTAGCATATACTAAGGCACCTGGCCCCGGATCTAGGCTGATCTGAACGCCATCCAAGCAGACCCATATTCCCCCAGTCTGCAAAAGTTGCTTGGCCATCACGATTCGGGCGCCGCCTGTCCCCAGAAAAACCACCCGGTTGCCTATTTTTTGACCCAAGATATCAACCCCCATCACTGCATCAAGTATAGCAATTAACCGCAAATATGCGAAGGCAGGAAAAAAGGATTCTGGCCACCTGCGAGGAAAATAGCCCTAGGGTGAGCGCTATTGGCCAAGGCTGAGCCAAAGAAAAGGGAATCGGCAGCGTACAGCAGCTACTTTGATCCTGTTCGTAGAAAGATGGCGCAGAGGTATAGCCGTGCTGTGTTGGCCGAACGGTTCCTAAACTTGGTTTTGGGGGCATTGTACTTAGCGGTTTTGTCCATCGGGGGTGGCGGTCAACAGATTTGGAAACTGATAGTGAGCCAGGTTAGCGCCTATTTACAAGTGGGAGTATTCGTAGCTCTAATGGTTTTAGGCTGGCGGGTCCTTAGCGGCTTGGTTTCGCTGGTAACCACTTACCGCACTGGCTACTCCCTTGGCCTATCTAATCAAGCTTGGTGGGGGTGGTTACAGGACTGGCTACTGGAATTTATTTTGGAGGTAATTATAAGTTGCTTGGCTGGAGCAGGTTTTCTTTTGCTGGTGACAACTAGGCCGTTGGATTGGTGGTTTTGGGCTTGGATGGCACTGTCGTTGTTCTCCTTGACAATGGTCCATTTGGGCCCGGTGCTTATCATGCCACTGTTCAACCGGTTTGAGCCGCTTATGGATCATGAATTGGTGCAGCGGCTGGAACAATTGGTAAAGGCAGCAGGACTGACTAGCCAGGGCATTTATATAATGGACATGAGCCGCAGGACCAGCGGAGCCAATGCTATGCTAGCGGGGTGGGGCCGAACGCGCCGGATCATCTTAGGCGATAATTTGGTGAACCAATTCAGTCCCCCCGAGGTGGAAATCATTTTAGCCCACGAATTAGGGCACCAATACCATGGCCATATTTGGAAAACCTTCTTGTTTGACGCTGTGGGAACTTTGACTGTGGTCATTTTGGCGTGGTGGTTGTTGCCTAGAGTTCTGCCGATTGCCGGAACAAGCTACCTTTGCGACCCCATAGTCTTACCCTGGGTAGCTTCAGTCTTTGCCTTGGGAAGCTTGGGTTTGCAGCCGCTTGCCAATGCTCTTTCTCGCTTCTTTGAACGCCAAAGTGATGAGTTTGCCCTGAAGCTTACAGGCAACCCTGAGCTCTTCTGTCAGGTGATGGCTAGGCTTGGCGATCAAAACCTTGCGTTAATTGACCCGCCGGCGTGGTTAGAGTTTTGGTTCTATAGCCATCCTTCCATAATCAGCCGCATTCGTTGGGCTAAGCTGCAGGAAAGGTAGGTCCCAGATAGAAGGTAGTTGGCCAAAAACAGCGAATAAGCTATAAGAGTGCATTCAGATAGCTAGGAAGTGAATTTAGGAGGGAGTAGACGCCTTGATTAGTGAAGAAGAGCTAAAAGCCAAAATTCGGTCCATTCCAGATTTTCCTGCACCGGGGGTACTGTTTCGGGACATAACCACCCTCTTAAAGGACGGGTCTACTTTTTCGGAGGTCATGGATGACTTTGCTTCCCACTATGCGGAGCAAAGGCTTGATGCTGTAGTAGCCGTTGAATCGCGAGGTTTCATTTTTGGGGCTCCGCTGGCAGATCGCCTAAGGCTTCCCTTCATTCCAGTCCGCAAACCAGGTAAACTGCCAGCTAAAAAAGCTCGTATTGAGTATGAACTGGAATATGGTACTGAGGCACTAGAGATTCACCAGGATGCCATTTACCCTGGGCAGAGGGTATTGATCGTTGACGATCTTTTGGCTACGGGAGGAACAATTCTGGCTGCTGCCAAGCTGGTAGAGGAATTCCGTGGTGAAGTCGCAGGTTTAGCATTCCTGATAGAGCTGACCGATCTCAAAGGCAGGGAGAAACTCCGAAAATATGATGTATTCTCGCTGATTAAGTACTAGGTTTGGAGGTGCCCATGGTGGTAGAAAACGAGACCAGAGCTACCATCGGAATCTTTGGTGGATCTGGGTTTTACCAGCTCATGGAAGGAGCAGAGTCTATCAAGGTGGATACCCCGTACGGTCCGCCTAGCAGCAGGATTACCTTGGTAGAGCTTGGGGGCAAAAAAGTAGCTTTTCTTCCTAGGCACGGGCGGGACCACAGCCTTCCGCCCCACATGATCAATTACCGGGCTAACCTTTTTGCTATGAAGTCATTGGGCGTGGAAAGGGTCATTGGCCCATGCGCCTCGGGCAGCTTACAGCCGCATATCATGCCCGGAGATTTCGTTCTGTGTGACCAGTTTGTAGACCGAACCAATGGTCGCAAGGACACGTATTACGATGGTCCCACTACCACCCACATCGGCATGGCGGATCCTTACTGCCAAGAGATGCGGGAGGTTGCTTTGGAAGAGGCCAAAAAGCTGGGGCTGAGAGTGCATCCGCGCGGAACGGTGGTGGTTATCCAAGGCCCTCGGTTTTCTACCCGGGCCGAAAGCCGTTGGTTTAGCCAGATGGGCTGGGAGGTCATCAATATGACTCAGTACCCGGAAGTGGTTTTAGCGCGGGAGCTGGGCATGTGTTACTTGAACATATCTCTAATTACCGATTATGATGTTGGGCTGGAAGGTCGCCCTGATATCAAGCCAGTTAGTCAGCAGGAAGTGATTCGGGTATTCCAAGAAAACAACGAGAAGCTACGCCAGTACTTGGAAGCCATCGTAAGAGCGCTGCCTGAAAAGAGAAAGTGCGAGTGCGCTCGGGCGGTGGAGACAGCCCGGATGTAACTGCTGGGTTCTTAGAAAACCCCGCTTTATAAAGCGGGGTTTTCCAGTAGGGCCACCAAGAGCTTGACTGCGTTTTCCAGGTCATCTAGATCGATCATTTCGTTGGGCGTATGACCATACCGACAGGGTAGGGAAAGTACACCAGAAGGTATGCCTTCGCGGGCGATATGGATGGTCCCGGCATCGGTCCCGCCGTGGGTAAGTACTTCTATTTGGTAGGGAATGCTCCTCATTTCCGCAGTCTCGACCATCAGCCTTTTAATTGCCGGATGGGCCACCAACAACCGGTCCATGACTTTGATGGCTGGTCCCTTGCCTAGCTCTACTGCCATAGGTGGTTTGCTCTCCGGCGTATCTCCAGTAAGGGTAATGTCTACCGCCAAGGCGACATCGGGATCGATCCCAAAAGCTGCCGTTCTCGCTCCTCTGGCCCCAACTTCTTCTTGCACAGAAAAGACGAAATAAAGAGCCTTGGGAGTTGACGGCCGCCTCTTGATGGTTTCGATCAGAATGGCACAGCCAGCCCGGTCGTCAAGGGCCTTGGCCATTAATCGATTACCTAAAACAGCGGGTTGACTGTGAAATACGGCCATATCGCCCACGGCAACTTTGGCTTTGGCATCCTCTCGATCCTTGGCACCGATATCGATGTAGAGCTTGGAAAGTTGGAGGTTTTTAGGATCTTCTAAAGGCTCAGAGTAAATGGCCCCAATGGTTCCGTTACCAAACACAACCTGGCTCCCAAGCAAGATGCTTGGCGATTGCCCACCCACATTGGTAAAGCGTAGAAAGCCATGTTCGTCGATGTAAGTTATCATTAAGGCGATCTCATCCATGTGGGCAGACATCATTATTTTTCGGCCCTCGCCACGGCGAACCGCAACCAAATTGCCCAGAGGGTCGGTCTTAATCTCGTCAACATAGGCAAATATTTCTTGCTCAATAAGTTGGCGTACCAGGTCCTCTCGACCTGAAGCGCCGAAGGTTTGGGAAAGCTGAACTAAAATCTCTTGTAAGTTACTCATTGTAGGAGCCCCCTTCTCTCCATATCCCTCAAAAATTCCAGCACTAGTTGGTAGGTATTCTCCATGTCAACTTTATCCAGCAGAGAGGCCGGCGAGTGAATGTAGCGGGCAGGCACTGACACTACCGCTGCTGGCACTCCAGCCCTGGTCAGGCTTATGGCCCCAGCATCGGTGCCACCGGTGCCTGCCTGCTTGAGCTGGTACGGTATATTATTGGCCTCAGCAATGGCAACTAGCCGCTGCCAAAGGCGAGGGGGAGACACTAGGGACCGGTCCATAACAGTTATTACCGGTCCTTGTCCCAGCGAAGAACAATACTCAGCCTCCTTACTCTCCGGTACATCCGAAGCAGTAGTCACTTCGATAGCCAAAGCTACCTGGGGTTCTATCCGATAGGCTGCTACCTGGGCGCCTCGAAGTCCGACTTCTTCTTGAGCAGTAAAAGTATAGTAGACGGGAAGGGACAGGTCGCGGCATTGAACCATCAAATCCAAGAGGATTGCGCAACCGGCTCGGTCGTCTAAGGCCTTGGCGCGGATCCTCCTTTCCCCCAATTCCGTATAAGAAGTAGCAAATACGACTGCATCTCCGATCTTGACCAGCTTCTCTGCTTCTTCCTTACTATTGCATCCTAGGTCGATAAATAGGTCCTTGACCTTCAAGGCACGATTCCGTTCTTCTTTTTCCTGAAGATGGATTGGCTTAGCACCAATTACGCCCGGTATCCGATCCTTACCTACCAAGACTGGTTTGGATACCAAGACCCGGGGATCGATGCCGCCAAGAGGTCGGAATCTCAGCCAACCAGAAGCTTCTATGTAGGTAATCATCATTCCAACTTCGTCCATGTGGGCTGATAGCATAACCCTTGGTTTGGTAGCAGAGGGATCAGACTGGTTTCTGGGGGCAACGATTAAGTTGCCTAAGGCGTCAACGACCATGCCGGAGTTAAATTCTGGCAAGGCCTCAGCGATATACCTGCGAAGAAGCTGGCGTATTTCGCTCTCATGACCCGAAGGGCCTGAAGCCTCAGCCAATTCTTTTAGAAGCATACTAGCTCCTCCTTGTAAGCAGGGGTTACTGTCGCAATAAAGCTCGCCAGTAGCTGGCCGGTTTTGCGGATATCAGCAAGGGCCAATGTTTCTACCGAGGTGTGCATGTAGCGAAGGGGTATGGATACCAAAGCCGTGGGTACACCAGATTGAGCCATTTGCAGGGCAAAGGCATCAGTTCCTTCAGGGCTGGGGGAGGGGTCCGGTTGCCATGGGATACCCCGCTCTTCTGCTATCCGCTTGAGCCAAACGAAAAGGGCGGGGTGAACGTGGGGGCCAATGCCCAGTGCTGGCCCTTTTCCAAGCTTGGCAGTATCCTCCTCGGGAGCGCCAGGCATGTTACCGTGACAAACATCGATGGCGATGGCCAGGTCGGGGTTGATGCGAAAGGAGCTTACGGTGGCGCCTCGGTACCCCAACTCTTCCTGTACCGAAGCTATGGCAAAGACATCGGCTTGGTGTTTGATTAAGCTTAATTCCCTCAGGCATTCCAGAATGGCGGCTGTACCGGCCCGGTCATCTAAAGCTTTGCCAGCTACTACACCATTTTGAAGGGTGAGCAGTTTTCGATCCACAGTTGCCATATCACCTATACGGATTAGTTTCCGAACCTGCTCCTCGGACCGGCCAGTATCAATGAACATATCCTCTATCTTCGGAGCTTTCTGTTGTTCATTGCTATCCTGAAGATGGGGCGGCTTGGCGCCAATGACGCCCAATACCGGTTCGGAACCATTAATGACCACTTCTTGACCAACCAAGGTACGCTGGTCTATGCCTCCCGAAGTAGCAAAGCGCAAAAACCCTCCCTTTTCTATTTTGGTAATTACCAAACCAATTTCGTCGGCGTGAGCAACCAGCATTATGCGAGGGCGAGGTTCAGTTCCCATGCCGTACTTTATCCCGGTAACGTTGCCTAGCCTATCCGGTTGGCATTCGTCCAAAAATGGCTGCCAGGCTGCGGCTATCGATAGCGCCACTTCCCCCTCGTAGCCAGATACACCCACAAGCGGTGAAACTAAACGTAGGTAGTCAAGACAATCCACCAAGCACCCTCCAGTTTCCAAAATTAGGCTAGCTTAAAGCCCGATACTTTAGATTATACCAAAATGAGTTTGCCCCTTTCGGGTATTACCATTCCCAAACACTTGACAAACTGCTGGTTTGTTTAATTATACTATTGGATGGGAACCAATTTCTCAAATGGGAGCGAAAGAACAATGCTGGTACGCGGAGAGAGGATTCGGAAGTTCCGTGAAGAAAGAGGTTATTCTCTGGCTGAGTTCGCTAGCAAGGCCAATGTATCGATTTCTTATTTAAGTGAAATCGAAAGAGGTGCTAAAAAACCTTCTCTTCGCACCTTGGACCGCATTGCCCAGACTCTAAACGTATCCCGGGCCCAGTTGGTCGAACTGGACGGGGACATCAAAGGTATTAGCCTTGGGGACAAGGTACGCTTACTCAGGGAGGAAAAAAACTGGACTCTCAATCAGCTAGCAGAGAAGGCGGGTATATCCATTTCCTATTTAAGTGAGATTGAGCGGGGAAATGTTTATCCGGCTGTGCACACAGTCCGCCGCTTAGCAGAAGAGCTGGGTGTTTCACCCTCAGTTTTGGTAGGACAGGGCGGTGCCCTAGGCCACAAGATCCGGAAGGCACGGGAAGAACAAGGTTTGACCCAGGCAGAGCTGGCCAGGCTGGCGGGGGTATCCGGGGGGCTGATTGGTCAAATTGAGCATGGCAAGGTTCAGCCTTCCTTGCAAACGGTGGAGAAAATCGCGGGGGTACTGGGTATGTCCCCCTGTTACTTTATTGTGGAAGATGTCGGCCTGGAAGACATGGTTCAAGTCATGGGCCCAGGGATGCGGGAAGTGCTGAGCGACCCTAAGGTGCAGTCAGTTCTGCGGCTAATCTGCAACTGCAGTAGTGAGGAGATAAAGTTCATTCTAAATTTCATCCAACTGTATAAACGCTCTCACCCGGGCTTTAGCTCCCCAGAAGTAGAGTCGGGGGATATTGAATAAGGGCTGGGTAGCTAAAACCTAACGCTAGGGGGATTAATTTGCGCGGACTCATCTTACCCATATTTATGGCAATAGTGCTGGCTACGAGCGGTCTGGTTCCGGTGGCAATTGCCCAGAGCCAGTCGCCTTTGCCTCAACCCCCGCAGGCTCCTTCTATTGTGGGGAAAGCCGGTATTTTGATTGACCAGGTTAGTGGCCAAGTCCTGTGGGCCAAAAACCCCGATCTCCAATTAGCTCCTGCTAGTACCACCAAGATACTTACCGCCTTGCTTGCCATTGAGAATTGCCGGTTAGAGGATACGGTGGTTGTTAGTCAGAGCGTTGTCGGCATTGACGGCACTTCGGTGTATCTGAAACCCGGGGAAAAACATAGCCTAAGGGACTTGTTGTACGCTATGCTGCTGAATTCAGCTAATGATGCCGCTGTGGCTATTGCTGAGCACGTAGCCGGATCGGTGCCGCGTTTTGTGGAGATGATGAACCAGAAAGCTGCCAGCTTAGGCGCAACTCATAGCCATTTCGTTACCCCCAATGGCCTTCCAGCACCAGGGCACTATACCACCGCCCGTGACTTAGCTACCATAGCCCGAGTAGCAATGCAGAATCCAACTTTTAGGCAAATAGTGGCAACCAAAACCTATCCCTGGCAAGGGCAAGAGTGGCAGACTACGCTGATTAATACCAACAAGCTTTTGGCTAGTTACTCAGGGTCAACCGGAATCAAGACGGGCTACACCAGTGAAGCTGGCCAATGCTTAGTAGGCTCGGCCAGCCGGGGTGGGCGTTCCTACTTGGCGGTAGTGTTGGGAAGCTCTGGAAACAACGTATGGTCTGATGTTGCCCGGCTCCTTGATTATGGGTTTAACAACTTTAGCCAGCTGCAACTGGTAAAGGCTGGCGAAATAGTAGGCAGTCTTAAAGTTAATGGCAAGGAAGTTGCCGTCCAGGCAAAGGATTCGTTGGTTTATTCCAGCCCTGCCGGGCAACTCAACCAGGTTAACTACCGCCTGGTGGTCGATCGCGCTAGACTTCCCCTTAAGGCAGGGGATCAATTGGGACATTTAGTGGTGTCCGTCAATGGCCAACAGGTGGGTGTGGTCCCTGCCGTTAGCGCCAGTACAGTTACTAAGCCGCTGACTTGGACCGACTGGTGGCTCCGCTTGACATATTTGTTGGCTGGTGTGTGGGCTGTCAAGCTGGTATTGACATTTAGAAAGCGAAGGCTGGTATCTCGCAATTACCCCACTTTGGGCCGGGATTACCTCGGTTAGAAATTGGCTAGAAGAGAAGATTTTCGAGCTCCAGCTGTCAATATCCAAGAAAGGATTCCGATGAAAGTAATATGGAGCAAGTCTGGTTGAGGAGGTTTCAACTTTGGATATGGCACTGGAGGAGCAGCTAGTAGTCTTTCAGCTGGCTGGGGAGACCTACGGAGTCAACATTAGCTCTGTACACGAAATTATTCGTATGCAAGAAATTACCAAGGTGCCTCGCACTCCCGATTTCGTGGAAGGGGTAATCAATCTTCGTGGGCGGATTATTCCTGTGATCGATCTGCGCAAACGGTTTAACCTGCCACTGCAGGAGAAAACTCAATCATCAAGGATTATAGTTATTGAGATGGATAGCGTAACTGTAGGCATGATTGTGGATTCGGTTTCGGAGGTCATTCGACTGCCTTTAGACCAGATTGAGCCTGCGCCTCCTATGGTCGGTGGCGTGGATGCTGCCTACCTGCGCGGCGTGGGCAAGAGGGAAAAAGGCCTGATTGTGCTTCTCGATTTAAACCAGGTACTTAAAAGGGAAGAAAAGGCTGAGCTCAAAGATAGCGCTAACCAAGCTATGCTTCAAAATGAGGCTGAAACAAAAAAGGGCGAAGCGCCGGCCCAAGCGGCTAAGGCCAGTCTTTAAGAGGTGGCAAAAGTGGCAGGTCCCGATATGTCAGAGTATACGCAAGTGTTCTTAGAGGAAGCAGAGGAGCTCCTCGAGTCCCTAGACCAGGAACTGGTGCGGTTGGAGCAAGAGAAAACCAACCGTGCCTTGCTTAACGATATTTTCCGAGTAGCTCATACTCTCAAGGGATCTTCAGCCTCCATGGGGTTTGATAGCATCGCAGAGCTTACCCATGAAATGGAGAGTCTGCTGGACAAAATCCGCCAGGGAAACGGTGAAGTTACTAGCGAGCTGATCGACGTCCTTTTGCAGAGCTTGGATGCCTTGAGGTCGCTGGTAGATGAAGTAGCTGGTAGGCCTGCGCAGCCGGTTGAAGTTAAGGCCCTGGTGGACAGGTTACAGTCCTTTTCCGCTTCAGATCACAAAAAAGGCGTCCCTTCTAATTCGCCAGGAGCTCATGAGCAGAGTATAGAAGACACTAGCTTGACCGATAGCGAACAATCGGTGATTAGGGCGGCTCAGGAAAAGGGATTTTACACCTACAAAATCACAGTGCGCCTGGATAGTGGATGCCAGATGAAGTCAGTTCGAGCCTATCTGGTTTTTAATCGCCTAGAAAAGATGGGGGAAATCATCAAGGCTGTACCTCCTGTTGAGGACATCGAAGCTGAGAAGTTCGACCGGGTATTCCTTTTTTACCTTGTCACCCAAGCCGATCAGCGAGAAGTTGAAGAAGCCTTGGATACCATTGCCGAACTTGAAAGCGTCTGGGTTGAGAAAGTCGGTGCCGATGTTAAGGTCCGTACCGGTGCTGCCGAAACCGAAGAAGCGTTGCCGCACGAGTACCGGTTCTTGCAAACCGTAAGAGTAGACGTGGGACGGCTTGACAACCTCATGAACTTGGTCGGCGAGTTGGTGATTGACCGCACTCGGGTGGAAGAAATAGGTAGCCAGGTCCGGGTTCGTTTGGGGAATGATCCAGTCGTGGATGCCCTAGAAGAAGTATCGACTCACCTTGGTCGGCTCACTGGGGAATTGCAAGAGGAGATTATGAAGGCCCGGATGCTGCCTATCGACCAAGTTTTTAGCCGCTTTCCTCGAATGGTGAGAGACCTAGCCCGGCGAGCTCAAAAGGAAATTAACTTTATCATTGAAGGTCGGGAGACAGAGTTAGATCGCTCGGTTATTGAAGAGATCAGCGATCCGTTAATCCACTTATTGCGCAATGCGGTCGACCATGGCATTGAGGATCGACAGGAGAGGATTCGGCTGGGAAAGGATCCGGTTGGTACTATCGCTGTCAGGGCCTTCCACTATGAAAACCAAATCATCATAACCGTAGAAGACGATGGTCAAGGCATGGATCCCGAGGTTCTCAGGAGAAGAGCGGTGGAAAAGGGCCTAATTACCGAAGAGCAAGCTTCTCGGCTCAATACGGCCGAGTGCCTCAACTTGATTTTCTTGCCGGGGTTCTCCACTTCCAAGGAGGTAACCGACATTTCGGGCCGGGGGGTTGGCATGGACATAGTGCGCGACCGGGTGGAGAAGATAAACGGCACCGTTGATATAAGCACAAAGGTGGGGAAAGGAACCAAGTTTACAATTCGTTTGCCTCTAACATTGGCCATCAACCGTTCTCTCATGGTCAAGCACCAGGGCGTCATTTATGCATTTCCTCTGGTGAATGTAATGGAGACCATTCGGATATCACCTGAAGAGATTAAGACTGTTCACGGACGCCAAGTTATACTGCTGCGCGGGAGCGTATTACCACTATGCAATCTGAATCAGATTTATGGTGGGCACCATTTGTCTACCGTATTTAAGACAGATAAAGGCGAAGCCGATTCCGGACTATCGGTAGTGGTGGTGGGTGCATCTGATAAGCGGGTAGGAATAGTGGTGGACGAACTACTGGGAGAACAGGAAATCGTCATTAAGTCTCTAGGAGACTTTTTGGGGCGGATACCAGGTATTGCCGGGGCTACTATCCTCGGTAACGGTAGTATCTCCTTGATTCTGGACGTTCGAGGTTTTGTCGAGCAGGCGGGTCTTAATTGAGGGATAACCCAATCCGAGTATTAGTAGTTGACGATTCTGCTTTCATGCGGCAGGTTTTGACCAGAATCTTGGAATCCAGCCCCGAAATTCGAGTGGTAGGGCAGGCTCGCAACGGAGCAGAGGCACTGGAGCTAGTTTCAAAGCTCAATCCCGATGTAGTTACGCTGGACATTGAAATGCCGGTCCTTGACGGAATCTCGGCGTTGCGGGAAATCATGAGCCGGTTTCCAAGGCCGGTTATCGCGCTCAGTGCGCTTACCACCGATGGTGCCCAAACCACCGTAAGGGCGCTCGAAGAAGGGGCAGTAGATTTTGTTCCCAAACCTACCCGAGATGGCAATTTCGACCTCCTAAGGCAACAAGTTCTGTCTAAAGTCATTGCTGCCTCCAAGGTGCCCACAACTAAGCTGGCGGTATACAAGAAGTGGTTAAAGCCAGCAAGTAACCGAGCGGGTAATGAAGGCAAGGTGATGGATCGGGCCAACCAAGCCGAGATAGTTGCGATTGGCAGTTCAACTGGGGGGCCAGCAGCTTTAAGCCAGATACTACCTTACCTGCCAGGCAGTTTGCCGGCAGCTTTGGTGATAGTTCAGCATATGCCCGTTGGCTTCACCAAGGCGTTAGCGGCGCGCCTTAACGATCTCAGCCAGCTACAAGTTGAGGAAGCCAGCTCTGGGCAAGCCGTTGAAGCTGGCACAGCATTAGTGGCACCGGCTGGCAAACAGATGCAGTTGACAGCAAGGGGGGGAAAGGTGAGGGTGCAGCTAGGCGAAGCAACTCCGGTCCCAACTCTCTTTAAACCATCGGTGGACGTGCTTATGCTGTCAGTAGCGCAAATATACGGGTCAAGAAGCATGGGGGTAATTCTCACCGGCATGGGCTCTGACGGCGTTAGAGGCCTAAAGGCAATCAAGGAAAGCAAAGGATTTACTATTGCCCAGGACGAATCCAGCTGCATCGTCTTCGGTATGCCGAAGGCGGCAATAGAGGCACAAGCGGTGGACAAAGTAGTGCCTCTTTCGGAGATCAAAGATGAAATCATATCCCATGTAGGGCAACAACAGCCGTAGGATGGTTAGCCTCAAGTTTGTTCTCTCAGTTGTCGATAAAGGGTATGGTGTTAATAGGGCAGGTGACCGAGGCGTTGAAGATAGAAAAGGGTATAGATATAGAGCATATTTTAAAGACCTACGTTTTAATAACCTCCCAAGATACCAGGGTAGGAGGGGAACATCACCAACCCCTTACTGGCCATGGCGACAAAGTAACATTATCCCGCTCCGCTAAGGAGCTGCAGGCAGTGTTGGCTTGTTTGAACCAGGTGCCTGATGCTCGTATGGATAGGGTCAAAGAACTAGAGGAAAGGGTTCAGTCTGGCGATTACCAGGTGGACAGCCTTAAAATTGCGGAGAGTTTGCTTGCGGAGATGCGGGAACAAGCCGAAATGGCTAAAAAGAGGTGAAGGGCATGCAGCGTTGCCCGAACTTGTTTTCTTCGCTCAAGGAGATTCTGGTCCAGCAGAACGATGTTACCGAAAAATTGTTCAGGCTAGGCGAGAAACAACTTAACTGCATCCGGCATGGTGACTTAGAAGCTTTAAACCTGACCGTCAACGAGCAGGAACAGTTGGCCCGGGAGCTTGACCGACTCGAACAGCAGCGCTTAAAGGTGCAACGCCAGCTTGAGCAAGCATTAGACCTCGGCCGCGATTGCAGCCTAAGCCAAATTGCCGCCCAAGCTGGAGAATTGCAATCGGAACTGCTGGAGCTAGGAAGAATCCTCAGATCCAGCTATACAAAGCTTCGAGACATCAACCGGCTCAATCACTTGCTAATAAAAGATTGCCTAGGGTTTCTTGCCGAGGCCACTACGCGCCTCAATCTCAATGAAGCTAGGATGGTCTATACTTCCTCTGGGGAAGTGGCGTATGAGACCAAAGGCAGCATCGGCATTAATGAACTTCGCTAGGAGGCATGGCAGTGTCGGGGACATTTCTAGGGTTCTATACTTCAGTCAAGGGAATGCAAGCCCAGCAAAAAGCAGTGGAGACTGCCTCCCATAATGTGGCTAATGCCAATACTCCTGGCTTCAGCCGGCAACGGGTTCAGCTGGTGGCCTCTCCAGCCTACCCGGAACCAGGTGTGGGGCAGGTGGGGACTGGCGTCGATATAGCCTCTATTGCCCGCATTCGTGACACCTTTCTTGATGGCCAGATTCGCAAGGAGATCACTTCTTTGGGGCGCTGGGAGGTTCAGCGCGATAATCTCAGGCAAATCGAGGTGATCCTCCCTGAGCCGTCGGACACTGGATTAAGCCAGCTCCTGGCTGCGTTCTGGGATAGCTGGCAGGAGCTCTCCAAGCGGCCGGAGAGTCCGCCTGTGCGAACCACAGTTGTGGAAACTGGCCTTGCCCTTACCGAAGGAATTCGGCATGCTGCGCAACAATTGGACCAGCTGCACACTGATTTAGATAACATAGTTGGCATTAAGGTTACAGAAATTAATTCGTTAGCCCGGCAGATCGCTGATCTCAACAACCAGATCGTGAAAGTGAAAAGGATGGGCGATGAGCCCAATGATCTAATGGATCGGCGAGACCGGTTACTGGATGATTTAGCGCAAGTGGTGGATTTCCAGGCCCGGGAGCAGGAAAACGGAGCCATCAATATTAGCATTGGCGGGCACCCACTGGTTCAAGGCTCGGTGACCAGGGAATTAGAAACCGATCGCAACGGCACTAGCCTAATGGTTAAATGGAAAGACGACGGGCAGTGGGCAGTTATTAGCGGCGGAGAGTTGTTTGGTGCCATCGACGTCCGCGACCGCTTGCTAAAAGGATACCAAGATCAGCTGGATATCCTGGCCCGAGGCCTAAGGGATATAGTAAATGAGCAACACAAGCAAGGCTGGAATTTAGAAGGAGAGACGGGAATCTCCTTTTTCAAAGGTACTGGAGCCAGAGACATAGACGTGGAACAGAACATCCGTGATGATGTCATGAAGATAGCAGCGTCTAGCGAAAATACTAAGGATACTAGCGGCGCCATCAACCCCGGGAATGGGGATAATGCGCTGGCGATAGCGCAGCTTCGAAATCAAGATCTCGAACGAGTGCTAGATAGCGAAGGACATTATACGTTGAAGGAAGTAGACGAAAGCGAATCGGGAATGCGGCTGGACGAATGGTATGCCAACATCATTTCCCAGCTGGGCGTGGCCAGCCAGGAGGCCATCCGTATGGTGGACAACCAAAACGCCCTGGTCAGCCAGCTGAAGCAGCGCCAGGAGGCCATATCGGGAGTGTCCATCGACGAAGAAGTAGCTTCTCTGCTCCAGTACCAGCATGCCTACAACGCCTGCGCCAAGGCTTTAACCATCCTGGACGGAATGCTGGATACTCTGATCAACCGGACGGGATCCTAGTGGAGCAACGAAACCCTGAGGCTAGCGGAGGTGCGCCAATGCGAGTCACAAACAACATGTTAGTCGGGACAGTCTTAAATAACCTGAACCGGAACCTAGAGCAACTAAATAAGCTTCAGAATCAAATGTCCAGCGGAAAAGTTATATCCTCTCCTTCAGATAACCCGGTGGGAGCAGTGCGGGTGATGGGTCTTCGCGCTACTATAAAACAACAAGAGCAGTACGCCAACAACATGCGCGACATTAAGGCTTGGTTGGATACCTCCGAGGCTGCTTTTGGCAGGGCAACGGATATCTTTCAGCGAGCTCGGGAACTGGCCGTATACGGTGCCAGCGGGAGCCTAGCCCCTGAGGACAAGGCTGCTATGGCTGAGGAGGTCGACCAGTTAATCAACGAGTTGCTCCAGGTGGCCAACAGCAACTTCGAAGGAAGATATATATTTGGTGGCCATTACACCCGGGAGACGCCGTTTTCGCGAAGTAGTAAACCGGATGGATCGGAAATAGTGGTCTATGCCGGAGATGATGGCCAGCTTCAATGGGAAATATCTCCCGGGGTGAAAGTGGCTGCCAATGTATCCGGCCAAGAGGCGTTCGGGGTGGATCCTAGCACTAAGGAAAGTAAAACTTTTCAAGTTCTAATCGATCTAAAGAAAGCCCTTCAGGATCCTAACGATAACCCGGGAGACAGCATAAAGTCCATTGACGAGGAGATTGATCATTTGCTTTCCATCCGGGCTTCGCTAGGGGCCAGGAGTCAGCGGATGGAAATGGGGCTAGATCGGGTAAGCAGCGACAACATTAATCTTACCAGCATTCAATCCCAGCTGGAGGATGTGGATATAGCCGAGGCAGCCATGAACTACGCTATGCAGGAGTATGTTTACCGAGCGGCTTTGGCAACTGGGGCTAGGACCATGCAGCCCTCGCTTTTGGACTTCTTGCGCTAACTGTGAAAATGGGATGTAACCTAGTTGTGGGGAGTGGGGATGGCGAGGTGAACTATAGCCATGGTGGTTGAAACTGCCAAATTCGGGAGAGTAGTGGTGCCGGATGGCGAGGTCATTTATTTTGAGTCTGGGCTTATTGGCTTCGAAGACCAGAAGGAATTCTTTTTGTACCCGGTTCTAGAGAATCCAGCCTTCCAGTGGCTGCAATCCAAAAGTGACCCATCGTTGGCAATTTTATTGGTAGATCCTTTTGTCTTCTGCCCTGGGTATGAAGTAATCCTCTCCGACTCGCTCTTGGAAGAGCTGGCGATCAAGAGTCAGGAAGACGTAGTCGTATTTACTACCATCAGCTTTCCCGATGGCGATGCATGGAACGCAACTACCAACCTGCTGGGGCCAATAGTTATCAATAACTCAAGTCGAAAGGGCAAGCAGATAGTCCTTGATGGCACTACCTATTCCACCCGACACCGCTTATTTCCTCATGGCCGGCCTGCTCTGAGCGAAGAGGCCTGTGGTTAGGAGATAGTCATGTTAGTCCTGGCTCGCAAGGTTAATCAGACTTTAGTTATAGGGGACAATATTACTATAACTATACTGGGCATCGAGCCGGATCAAGTTAAGCTTGGCATTAGTGCTCCTCCCCATGTATCCATCCACCGATTGGAGGTTTATGAAGCGATAAAGGCGGCCAACATTTCGGCTTCCAAGGCTGAGGTGGCAATGGCGGAGGAACTGGGCAAGTGGGCCAAAAAAGGTCGCAATGCCATTGGTGGACGCCTGGACAAGAAAGATACTTAAAACGCTTGGAAGGTGATGGGTCTTGCAGCAGGATGTACTAGAAAGAATCATTAAGGGCCGACGTTCTATCCGCAGGTGGGAAGACCGAGAGGTAGCTGATGAGATGCTCCTTAAGGCCATTGAGTTGGCTACTTGGGCTCCCAATGGCGGGAACTTTCAGGGGTGGCGCTTTTACGTTATAAAGAATCGGGAAGTTATTGGCGCCGTTGCTGATGCTGTGCAACGAACCGTGGATACCATGGCTTCTTGGCCTGAAGCCCAACAAATTGGTGCCAATGTGGAGCCATGGCGTCAGCTGGCCGGCTTTTTCCGCACAGCTCCCGTCGCCATTGCTGTTTGTTGTACCCGTTACCATTCCCTAGCCGATCGGTTGGTGGAGGCTCGCGGCTCA
Organism: Clostridia bacterium; assembly: GCA_014360065.1. Classification (NCBI taxonomy): domain Bacteria; kingdom Bacillati; phylum Bacillota; class Clostridia; species Clostridia bacterium. Next base: position 21,892 of record JACIYF010000016.1, read on the forward strand.
TCCGATCCCCTAGCGGTGAAGATCCAACATGGGCGTGCTATTGCCAACAGCCGGATTCAGTCGATTGGAGCTGCCATCGCCTTAATGTTGTTGGCACTTCATGAGATGGGTTTGGGCGCGGTGTGGATGACTGGCCCGGCCCAGGCGAAGGAGGAGATTGAAGAGCTGCTAAAGATTCCTCCGGAGTACGATTTCGTGGCTTTGGTTCCAGTGGGTTATCCTGCCGAGCAGCCTACTTCGTCTCGCCGGCCGGTACAAGAAGTGGTGGAGTTTATCAGATAGTGAAGCAGGCTTACGGTTGGGGCTCATTTATCGGGGTTAAAGTTCTTCTTCCGGTTGGCCGATAACCTTAAACGTAAACCAAACGCAGGGGTGAAAACTAAATGCAAGTGCAAGGTGTTGACCCTTTGATCTTGGGACAAGTCCAAGAACGCGACCGCAAGCTAGCCGTCAAAGAGGCTGAAAGGTTTCCTATCATCGGCGGCCAACCGGAAAAAAGCTCTGGACAAAGCCTAGATCTGGAAAAGGTAGCCAACAAGCTGAACAAGGCCACCGAGGCTTTTGATATCAGTATCCGCTTTCAGATCGATCGGGAAAGCGGCGAAGTTTACGTTTTGGTAATCGATAAAAACGAAGGCAAAATAATTCGCCGCATTCCTCCCGAAGATATGGTGAGGATGGCAACACAGCTTCAGTACGCCATTGGCTTGCTGGTGAACGAGTTAGTTTGATGGGGGGCAGGCAAATGGGATCGATAACCATAACCGGTCTAGCGTCGGGCATAGATACGGATAGCATAATCCAACAGCTAATGGATATCGAACGCATCCCCTTAACTAGGCTGCAGACGCGTCAAAGCACCATTACTGCCGAAAAAAGCGCTTGGCAGGACATATACTCCCGTCTCTCTGATCTTAAGAACAAATTGTTTGACTTGACGCTATCATCTACCTTCACCAGCCTTACAGCGGCTTCCAGCGATCCAGATATACTCACGGCCCAAGCCAGTGGCGACGCCGCTGTTGGGTCATACGAGATCACAGTTCAGGCATTGGCCAAAGCGGAGGTAGTGCAATCCAAAACCCTCAGCGAAATAAACCCTCAGTTAAAAGACCTCGATGATGCCCTTAACCTCAGTGGTAACATCATGATTAACAACGACAGCGAATCAGTAATTGATGTTAGGCTAGAAGATAGCCTGGTCTCCATTAGAAACAAAATCAACAGTCTTAAAAACGCCAACGTGAGAGCAGACATAATAGACAACCGCTTGGTCCTGACTTCATTGAAGACAGGTAAAACTGAAGGTGCCATTACGTTAGGGGGCGACACTTCCGGGCAGCAGGTTCTGCTGCAGTTGGGACTAATAAAAACAGATCCGAACAACCCCGCTACCGTTGTTAACAATACAGTAGTGTTTCCTGAAAATGCTTCCTTTATAGTCAACGGTATTACGATTGAAAGATCGAGCAACACCGTCACCGATGTTATCCCGGGAGTAACCTTGAACTTAGTAGGAGCAGACGGGAACCGAACGGTCACCCTGACAATTGCCTATAATACTCAGAAAGCCAAGGATGCCATCAAGGCCTTTGTCGACCAGTACAACTCGGTCATGAGCTTAATTGCCGGCAAAATGGGTGACAAAGGCGAGCTACAGGGCGACCTTGCTTTGATGGACATAAAGCAAAATCTGTGGTCCAAAGTGACCGATCGCTTTGCGGCTGCTAGCGGAGGTTATAGCTGTCTGCCTCAGATCGGTATCAGTACTAGCGATAGCTCCTCTAGCCTACTCTTTGACAGCGCCGGCAAGCTCTCCATCAGTGATGCTAAGCTTTCCGAAGCCTTGCAGGATCCTGATAAGGTGTGTGCTCTTTTTCGCACCGATGATGGGAAAGGCCTGGCCCAGGTCTTGTCTGGATACCTTGACTCCTTGCTCCGTAGCGGCGATGGGCTGATTCCAGCCAAGCAAGATGGGTTGGACCGCATCTTAAAAGACATGGCCGATCAATCCCAAAGGCTTGAGGATAGACTGACCCAGGTTGAGCAGCGGTATCGGCAGCAGTTTTTGGCCCTGGAGCGGGCGCTGGCAACACTACAGAGTCAGGGTAACTGGCTAGCCGGGCAGATTGCCAGGATGACCGCTCAGACGCCGAGTGGGGTGTAAACATGCAAGACAATTATGCTTCCAAAGCTCTCGGTGCTTATCAAGAGAACCAAGTGCAAACTCTCTCTCAGGAGAAGCTGGTGCTGATGCTTTATGATGGCTTGTTGCGCTTTCTGGGCCAAGCCCAAGAGGCTCTCAAGCTTAATCGCTTGGATCAAGTCAATTCAAGTCTGTGCCGGGCCGAGGACATTGTATTAGAGCTCATAATGGGATTAGACTACAGTGCGGGCCCCATAGCTGGCAGTCTGGGTAGCCTTTATGATTTTATGTACAGAGAGCTGTTAAGGGCCAACCTCAAAAAAGATCCTCAGGCCATCGGAGGGGTTCAACGTCTGGTTGCAGAACTGCGGGACGCTTGGATGCAGGCTATTAGGGTATATCGCAGTGGCAACTATACTCGAGGCGGGATAGAAACCCATGGATAGTCACGACCTCCAGCGCCGAATTGAGGAGTTGCTGACAAGACAAGGCCAAATCATAGCCGAGGGTCGTTATGAGGACATTTGCCAGACCGAAAAGGAATTCCTAGACTGGGGTAAGCAGATAGAATTAGGCGCTGGAGACGGAGCCATCTCTACAGGCGAGTTGGTGGAACTGTTGCAGAAAGCTCTGGAAAGAAATCTGATACTTCAGAGGGAGATTAAGGATTTGCAGCTGGATGCGGTTAAACTCTTGACCACACTCCGTACTGCCAAAAGTGACCACTGGCTAAGCAAGCCAACTGTTGGTTGTGGGCGGCTAATTAACCGATTGTGCTGAGGTGCTTTTAAGAATTAAGAAAATCCAAGGCCACGGGCTATCTTTATTGTGAGCGACCTAATAGGTCGCTTTTCGGTTTTTTAATAAATTTTTTGTCGAAAAAAGTTTTGTCCTAGCAGGATTTTGTCAAAACATGTGGAAACAAATACCTAGCCATGGAAAGAAATAACTATGGGAAGAAAAAGATAGCACAGGGGGAAAATTTTAGTACAATATATATCCTGGTTCTCATTGGCTTTCTGTGATCAAAGGATAAACAAAAGGATAAACGGAATATCGGTTTCCGATTCCATAAAAGGCAATCTTCTCGAAAGAGAAAGAGCGCAAAGCCAAGGGTCTAAGGCTTCCTTGGGAAGCTATGATGGCTAGGCTGCTGGAATCGCAGGTGATGGTTTTTTAACCGTTTCTTAGCAAGCCTGCCCGGCGCCTTGGCTGGGCAGGTTGCTTTTTAAAGGCACTATAGAATATCGTACTGCAAGGGGTGAAGGAATATGCTGGATACAACCACCATGGTAGCGTTGGTCAAAAATCTGGATGGGGCTGCTGCCCGCCAACGGGCTATTGCCAGCAATGTGGCTAACATTGATACCCCGAACTATAAGCGATTAGTTGTACAGTTCGAAGATCAATTGCGAAAAGCTCTCATGGATAAGGGAGAACTGGCTCTGTGGACGACTCATCCCGGCCATATTAGCAATCTGCCCGAATTGGGGCAGATATCTCCCAAGGTAGTGCGGGACGAGAGCACTGCGATGCGAACCGATGGCAACAATGTTGACATTGAGCAAGAGATGATAGAGCTAGCTGCCAACACGCTCAATTACCAAATATCCTCGCAACAGCTAAACACCCGGCTGGCAATGCTTCGGTATGCCATCAATGAGGGGAGGCGATAGGTTTGGCATGGTTCCAGGCTTTATCCATCAGCGGGTCGGGGCTGACCGCCCAGCGTCTGCGTTTGGATTTGATTTCTAGTAACCTAGCCAATATGGAGAGCACCAGGGGTGCCTATGGCGGTTACTATCGCCGGAAATTGCCGGTCTTTAGCGAATGCTTAGCCCAATCTTTGGACCCGTATGCCTGGGGTACCCAGGAGGCATTGGGCAGCGGAGTGCGGGTAGTGGCCGTAGTCGAGGACCCATCCCCACCCCGGTTGGTATACAATCCTTCGCATCCGGACGCACGGCCTGACGGTTACGTTGCTTATCCCAACATCAACGTGGCCGATGAAATGGTTGATATGCTTACAGCGGCACGTTCATACGAGGCCAACGTAACTGCTTTTAATGCCGGCAAGAACATTATCCTCAAGGCCCTGGAGATCGGCCGAGGCTAAGGAGGCTTTTGCTATGACCATTGCCAATTTGACGGCTATTGGCCCAGTTAGCAACTTGGTTTCTCCGCAAGGGGTGGCAAATCCACAAAACCAGCAGAGCCAACAAGGCTCTGCACCCCAATCATTTTTGACGGCGCTAAAGGACGCGTGGAATCAAGTGAACTACTTGCAGGAACAAGCTGATCAGGTAACTCAGGCCTATTTGGCGGGTCAAATCCAGGATGTGCATCAGGTGATGATTGCTACTGAAGAGGCCAATTTGGCGTTGCAACTGACGGTACAAATCCGTAACAAGATAATTGAGGCCTATCAAGAGGTTTCCCGGATGCAAATCTAGGTCGCCAAAGGAAGGTCACAGATGAATCTTAACGGACTCCTTATTCGCTTCAACCGTTGGTGGACGAACCTTAGTCCAACCAAAAAAATCGTATACCCGGCACTATTGGGAGTAGCGCTGGTTGCTATAGTTGTTGGCACCCAAAGGCTGACGCGGGTAGAATATGCTCCCCTATTCGGCAATTTGGATCCTCAAAGCGCCAGTGCGATTGTGGAAAAGCTGAAACAAGATAAGGTTCCGTATCAGCTGGCAGACAACGGCGCCACCATAATGGTGCCAAAGGATCAGGTATACGACCTCAGGCTGCAAATGGCCGGTAGCGGTTTGGTAGCTGGAGGCGGAGGCAAGGGATTTGAGTTATTTGACCAGAATCAACTGGGATTGTCCGATTTTCAGCAACAAGTGGATTACCAGAGAGCTTTACAGGTGGAGCTCCAACGAACCATTGGGTGGATGGATCAGGTGGACCAGGCCCGGGTGCATATTACCATGGCGCAACCGAGCCTTTACAGCCAACAGGAAAAGCCTGCCCAAGCGGTAGTCAGCTTGCGGCTTAAGCCGATGGCCAAGCTCAGCCCTGAGCAAGTTAAGTCTATTGTTTACTTGGTTTCTGGCGCGGTGGACAATTTACCGCCAGAGAACGTTAAAGTAATTGATACCAGAGGCGAAGTGCTGAGCGACTTGATCCTAGCAGACCTGTCTAGCTCTTCAAGTTCTCCTTCCACTGGAGTTCAGCAGGAGTTAAAGCGTAACTTCGAACGCGACTTAGAAAAACGGATCACTCAAGTCTTGGACCAAGTCTTAGGGCCCAACAAAGCAGCGGTAATGGTTAGCGCCAATTTAGATTTTAGTCAACACGAAGTTACGCGGATTGAGTACGGCCCCAACAACGTATTACGTAGCGAACAGGTTATCCAGGAACAGACCACCGGCGCTGGCCCGACGGGAGGAATTCCTGGCACGCCATCCAATGTTGGCAATTATCCTATTCCCCAGACTGGTGGGCAGCAAGGTAGCAATCGGTCGCAAACTACCAGAAACTATGAGGTGACGCAAAACCAAGACCGGATAGTGTATGCGCCAGGTCGGTTACAGAACCTTTCAGCTTCAGTGGTGCTAGATGGGGCATTGCCGCCACAGACCATAAGCCAGGTGCAAAACCTGGTGGCAGCAGCTATTGGTTTTCAGCAGGCCAGGGGAGATCAGATTAATGTCACCAGCATCCCGTTCGACCGAAGCTGGGAGCAGCAACAGCAGCAGGAAATGCAGCAAGCTGCTCAGGACGAGGCTCGTCGACAGGCCCTTAAACGATACATCACCTTGGGAGCCATAGGGCTGGTAGCATTGCTGCTTGTAGTTGGCACCCTGATCTGGCTCAGGCGGCGTTCACAGGCGGTACCTGAGTTGGCAGGGGCAGAGCTTGCGGGCGTACCTGTGGCAGCCACAGGTGACGTAGCCCCCATAGAGTTGGCTCCGGAACAGCAAAAAGAGCGAGACCGGCAGGAGAAGGTGCGGGAGAGTATACGCAAGCAACCTGATCAGGCGGCGCAATTGTTGCGGACTTGGGTAGCTGAGGACCGGACGTAGGGGTGGGATCGTTGGCAAAAGGGAAGGAACTTACTGGTTTAGAAAAAGCGGCCATATTCCTTATCACTATTGGTCCGGAGCTGTCGTCCCTAATACTCCGCGAGCTCTCCCAAGAAGAAATTGAGCGCATTAGCCAGCAAATTGCCAATACCAGCAAGGTTGATCCGGCGGTTCAGATAGAGGTGCTAGAAGAGTTCCTTCAGCTGAGTCAGGCGCAGCAATACATCATCCGCGGAGGTATCGAGTACGCTCGGGAGGTGCTGGAAAGGAGCCTGGGGCCGACCAAGGCAGCAGAGATTATCCGGCGATTAACCGAAAGCTCGCGCATCAGGCCTTTTGGCTTAGTCAGAAAGACCGATCCCAAGCAGCTAGTTAACTTCATTAGCAATGAGCATCCTCAAACCATTGCCTTGATCCTGTCGTATTTGGAGCCAGAACAGGCAGCAGTAGTTTTGAGTTCGCTTCCTCAGGAGGAACAGACTGAAATTGCCAAAAGGATTGCCATCATGGAGCGGACTTCGCCGGAGGTCGTTAGAGAAGTGGAAATCATCCTGGAACGTAAACTATCTTCATTGGTCAGCCAGGATTTTACCATAACTGGCGGCGTCAAGACCTTGGTGGACATACTTAACCGAGTTGACCGGGGCACTGAAAAGACCATTTTAGAGGCGCTAGAGCAGGAAGACCAGGAGCTAGCGGAAGAGATTCGGAAGCGGATGTTTGTCTTTGAGGACGTGGTTACCCTGGAGGACAGCGCTATTCGCCGCGTCTTGCGGGAGGTAGATACCAAAGATCTGGCTTATGCCCTTAAAGGTTCAAGCGAGGAAGTTCAGAAGCGTATTTTCAAGAATCTGTCCAAACGAGCTGTGGAAATGTTGCAAGAAGATATGGAGCTGTTAGGACCGGTACGTTTGCGAGACGTGGAGGAAGCCCAACAAAAAATTGTCCAGGTTATTCGCCGGCTGGATGAGACCGGGGAGATAATCATCTCGCGGGGTGGAGAAGATGCCATTGTCTTCTAGGGTGATTAAGCATGTGCCGGTTGACCCCGGGCGATTTCGAGAAATCTGCTTTACGCAAAGGCTTCAGGTGCAAGTTAATCACCCCGAGGCGTGCCCCAGTAATACACTTGTTTCATCAGAAGCAGCCCGGGAAGAAGCTCAAGCCCTAATAAAGCAGGCAAAAGCTGAATCCGAGGCGCTGGTAGCTGCCGCCCAGCATGAAGCCCAGAGCATTAGAGCAGCAGCTGAGAAGGAGGGTTATCAAGCTGGGTACCAGGAGGGGCTTAGCCGTGGTTTGGAAGGTGCAAAACACGCCCGAACCCAGGCTGTAAAGGTCCTCAAGGAAGCACGGAAGCTAAAAAACAAAATAGTACTTGAGAGCGAGCAAGAGATCGTCCGCTTGGCCTTGCACATGGCGGAGAAGATTATTCGCAAAAGCGTGGAGCTCGATCCAGCTATCGTCGTATCCATCGCCCAAGAAGCGTTACGAAGACTTTGCGAAAACCAAGATTACATTATCTTTGCTCACCCATCAGACGCCGAGCTGATTCGGGAGAAGAAAGACGAACTCATGGCCAACCTGGACCACAGAGCTACCCTTCGTATCCTTCCGGATGAGAGCATAGAGAAGGGCGGCTGCCGGGTGGTTACCGAGGATGGAGAACTAGTTGCAACTATAAATAGCCAGCTGCAAGAGTTGAAACGCTTATTGGCTGGTGATGACTGATGTACGTTAACCTAGATTTTCAAAATTACCACCGGCAAATTGACGAATCTGACCTGTTAAGGGCCGTGGGTAAGGTTACCGAGGTAGTCGGCTTAACAGTGGAAGTGGCAGGGATAACGGCTTCGGTTGGGGAGATCTGCTTGATCCATGTGCCCGGGAACGCTCACCCCGTTCAAGCAGAAGTAGTTGGTTTTCGGGCCCGACATACCTTGGTTATGCCCCTAGGTGAACTGGGGGGAATCGCCCCTGGCTGTCCAGTGGTGCCAACTAGAATGCCACACCGCGTCATTGTAGGTTCGGCAGTTCTGGGTCGGGTGCTGGACGGCTTGGGCCAACCTATCGATGGACAGGGAATTCCTCTGCGAGGACAGTGGTATAAAGTGAACAATTCACCTCCGGGCCCCTTGCAGCGGAGGCGGATTACGGAACCTTTGGAAACGGGAATCAAGTGCATAGACACGCTTTTAACCTGTGGTCAGGGGCAGAGAATAGGTATTTTTTCTGGCAGCGGGGTTGGAAAAAGTACCCTCCTGGGAATGATAGCGCGCCACAGCAGCGCAGATGTTAATGTAATTGCCCTGGTTGGGGAGCGAGGCCGAGAGGTATTGGACTTCATTGAAAAAGATTTAGGCCCCAAAGGTTTGGAACGGTCGGTAGTGGTAGTAGCTACCTCCGACCAGCCAGCATTAGTTCGAATCAAGTCGGCTTTGGTAGCAACTACCTTGGCCGAGTACTTCCGGGATCAGGGCATGACGGTAATGTTAATGATGGATTCAATCACCCGTTTTGCGATGGCAATGCGAGAGGTAGGGCTAGCGATTGGTGAACCACCGGCTACCAGGGGTTATCCACCCTCGGTATTTGCCGGCATGGCCCGGTTGCTGGAGCGTTCCGGAACCTCGCTAACCGGTTCCATCACTGGGCTTTACACGGTGTTAGTGGACGGGGATGACATGAATGAGCCCATAGCAGACGCTGTTCGTGGCATTTTGGACGGTCACATCGTCCTCTCACGGGAACTGGCCTCTCGCAACCACTTTCCGGCAATTGATGTCTTGCAAAGCGTAAGCCGGTTGATGCCGGAACTGGTCTCTGAGTCTCATAAAAACTTGGCAGCTAAGGTTAGAGATATTCTGGCCACATATCGTGAGTCTGAGGACTTGATTAATATTGGTGCCTACAAGGCTGGGTCCAACCCGCGCATCGACGAGGCCATAAGATTGCACGGGCCCATAGAGAGCTTTCTCCGGCAGGGGATCGAAGAAGTCTTTCGCCTTGGAGATAGCGTTGCTGCCTTAGAAGCAATACTGGGGCAGGGAGGAGCGGGGGATGCGTAGATTTGTATTCGGCTTAGAGAAGGTGTTGGATTATCGCCAAGCCATAGAAAAAGCAGAAAAGGCTCATCTGGGAGAAGCAGAACGATACCTGGAAAGGGAACGGGAGGTCCTGGCAGCTTGGTGCCAACGCTGGGAAAAGGAGTTGGAGGTAACACCGGCAGGGACAATCGATATTGGCCAGTGGCAACACCGGGATCAGTACTTGGGTTATGTGGATATGAGAATGGAAACGCAGAAGCAAGTAGTTGGACAGGCTGAGAACCAGGTAGAAGCCCAGCGGCAGAAGGTTATAGCTGCAATGCAGGAACGGGAAGTGGTAAGCAAGTTAAAGGATAGAAAGCGCAGGCAGTATATCCAGGAAAGTCTGCGGCAGGATCAAAAGGTGCTAGATGAGGCGGCCAGTAGTAGGTTCTTGCTCAAAAAGCGAACCAAAGGTGCAGGCCAGGTGCTGTAATTGGGATAGGCCAAGGCTTAAGGAATCAGGAGCTGAAAGGAGGTGATGAATATGATCGGGGTTGTGACTGGAGAAGCCTTGCCGGCAGCTGGACAGGCAAACACCAAGGTCAACCAGGAGAATCTCCCAGCTCTAGCCGAGGCGGGCTTTGTAGAAATGTTGTTGTCGCTTCTGGCCGACCCGTTGGTGCTGGCTCGGCCAACTCCAAGAGATTCGCAGAGTCTGATCGAAACAGGGCTCGGGCATCCGGAGATGATAAGCAACATGCCAGAGTATCCGTTACCAGGCGGTAATGCTGGCTTGAGTTTGGACCATGGAGCTCAGGCTATAAGCAACCACTCAGCCGAGATGGCGGTGCTCCAGGGAACTGAGGGGAAGGACCCAACAGTTATCACCGGCCCGAAAGGTCAGGTGGTGCTGGCGGATACTGTAGTGCCTGGTGGTACTGCTGCATCCACCGTCCAAGGGACTGAGCCGATAATATCTGGTCGGTTGGCATTGTCTCCGGGAGTGCTCGGCTCAGAGGGCGTTGAGGAAAAGGGGTTGCTGGGAAGGCTTCAGGCGAAAGCGGAGAAAGGAGAACATGGTCAGCGAGCCATTAGCGCTAGACCTGGAAAAGCTGAAGTAGCTTCTTGGGAAGGACCTAAACCTCAAGTGGGGATGAACCTGGTTTCTCGCTCGGAACCCGCCTTTGGTATGAGAATGGCGGCCACTTTGGATTCTGAAAATGTGCCCGGCGAGATCCTGATTAGGCACCTACAGGCGGAAGCTTCCGGGGGGGAGGTAGCGATGGCAAAAAAGAACCAATCGCTGCCCGCTCCACCGAACGGTGCTGTAGGTGAGCAAGTGGTGGTGTGGTCTCAAAACCGTCTGGACTTTCCCCAGGTGATGACGGCCGCACCTGAAAGGCTGCTCCAAGAAGTCCTGGTCTATGCTCGGCCTGAGTCGACCAAGGCTAGGCTCAAGTTAGAGACTGATGGGCTTGGGGAAATCCGGGCTAACTTGGTGTGGAAAGCAGGGCAATTGGATGCGAGCTTCCAGGTAAGTCACCAGCAGGCGGCCCACTTTTTGCAGCAAGGCTTCGGGGAGCTGCGAGATAGATTGGCCAGCCAGCAGGTGCCGGTAGGTGAATTGATGGTGACGGTAGAGGATGGACAGCAAAACCATAGTTTCCAGCACACCCACCAGCAGGGACAGGAGGTGCTGAAGCAAGAGGTAGGCGCGGTCACCAGGGTTGGAGGCAGTTACAGTACTGCCCAAGCTGGAGGTAGAACAGCTGGCCCAGCTGAGGAGTTAGGTTGTCGAGATGTAAACCTGTTAGTGTAGCAATTACGATATCGACGAGGGGGAAGGAACTTGAGTCCAGTAGGAGCTATCAATTCGTCTAATCCACAGGTTGCGGCAGCCACTAGTTTGGCTAGCACGAATGTTAGTCTTAATGGGCTGACCAAGAACACGTTCTTGCAAATGCTGGCCGCTCAGATTCGCTATCAGGACCCAATGGCTCCTATCGATAACAGCACCTTAGTGAGCCAAATGGCGCAATTGGCCACTATGGAGGTTCTCCAGAACTTATCTGAGCAGGTCAGCCGCTTTGAGCAGTATGAGAAGGTGATGTTGAGCGCGACTCTGATCGGGAAACAGGTGTCGGTGCGCGACCACGATGGCAGGAGCATTGAGGGGGCAGTGGAGGGTATTTCCTTTGAGAAGGGCCAAGTCTGGGTAAAACTGGGCGATTCTAGCTACCCGGTGGAATCGGTGGAAACGGTTTGGTCCCACGGTGGTGAAACTAAATGAGCGAAGGTGTTTCTTTAACCACGGGTGTCAAGGGGCCTAGCCCAGGTGGACCAGGAAGTGCCTTGGGCCAAGTTCGAGGGGCGGTAAAGTTTGACCAGGTGCTGGAGCAGGCCCAACGAGAAATGCGACTGCCACGGTTTTCGGCCCACGCCCTGGCTAGGTTGGAGCAGCGCCAGATTCACTTGACTGCCAAGCAAGTGGACGAGATTGGTAGGGCTATGGCTCGAGCTCGAGAAAAAGGAGCGCGCCAATCCCTGCTACTTTATGGGGATCTGGCTATGGTAGCCAGCATCGGCAACAACACCATAGTTACCGCTCTGAATGGCGCGGAAATGAAGGAGCGAGTTTTTACCAACATCGACAGCGCGGTAATCATTTGACGCCGCGGATAAGTTAGGGCCGGTCCGCCAGGGGGCCCACAGCCGCGGAGCGACGGAAGCGGCTGAGAGCATAAGGAGGGAACATCATGCTTAGATCCCTGTTTGCGGCAGTTTCAGGTATGCAAAACATGCAAACCAAAATTGACGTTATTGGTAACAACATAGCTAACGTCAATACCACCGGATTTAAATACGCCCGGGTAAAGTTTCAGGACATGTTGAGTCAGACCTTGCGCGGTGCTTCTGCGCCCCAGCAGGGCCGGGGCGGCATCAATCCTTCCCAGGTAGGCCTGGGGATGGTTCTGGGCTCTATCGACAACATCCATACCCAAGGTAGCTTGCAACCTACCGGGCGCCCAGAGGACCTGGCTATCCAAGGGAATGGCTTTTTTGTGGTTAGCGATGGTTCGAGGGTTTTCTATACTCGCGACGGATCTTTCTCCCGGGGAAGCGATGGAGACTTGGTTAATGCTGCTACCGGCATGAAAGTACTAGGCTGGACTGCGGCTTCAGACGGAACCATCGACCCTACTGGACCTGTCGGTCCCATCAATATTCCCTTGGGCGAGAAAACCATAGCCAAGGCAACGGAGAATATAGTCTTTATGTATAACCTGGACGCAAACGCTGCAGTTAACGATACCCATTCAGTGTCAGTGGATGTTTATGATAGCCTCGGGGTCCGGCACACGCTTACATTCACCTTTAAGAAAGGAACGAACCCCAACGAATGGACTTGGGATGTGACAGGAGGAACTGATGCTGGTACAATCGACAAGCCAACGGACACTACCCTCAAGTTTAACATGGATGGATCACTGGAATCGCCAACTACCCCCCCGGAAATTAAGTTTACCCCTACCAACCCTAATGCTGCCGAAGTAAGTATCAAATTAAACTTTCGCGCTGTTACCCAGCTGGCGGCCCCTAGTACCCTGGATTATAAATATCAGGATGGATTTCCTCCTGGGGAGCTGGAGGGGTTTACCATTGGCTCGGACGGAGTGATAAGCGGGACTTACTCCAATGGGCTGGTCAGGAACTTAGGTCAGATTGCCCTGGCGGCTTTTGGTAACCCCGAAGGTTTGCTCAAAGCCGGGGACAACTTGTACCAGATAACCAGCAATTCGGGCGAACCCCGGATAGGGACTCCAGGCACCCAGGGGCGAGGAACGATCCAGACGGCTACCTTGGAGATGTCCAACGTAGATCTGGCCCGGGAACTGACGGAGATGATCATTACCAGTCGGGCGTTCCAAGCTAATTCCCGGGTGGTGACTACTTCCGACGAGATCTTGCAGGAGCTGATTAACTTGAAACGTTAGGCGTGAGGCGGCGCCAGCCTCAAGCCTTGGCTTGAGGCTGG
>JACIYF010000017.1 GCA_014360065.1 Clostridia bacterium
CCGAGGACAGGACGTCCGAGGCCGGCCTCTTGAGACAGGAGGTCGAATTGGCCGGGAACCCCGCCGAAGGGCGAGGGGGAGCCATACGGATCGCTGGCGAGCCCATGTGGAGCCGGCGCCAGCGCTCCGGCATGGGAAATGTTTCGGAAGCATCTCAGCTGATTACGGAGGGGAAATTGTATGGAATATCACTTGACCATCAAAGATTTACCGCCGGATTCCCGCCCCCGGGAGCGGCTGGCTACGCTTGGACCCCAGGCTCTTTCCCATGCTGAGCTCCTAGCCATCATCCTGGGTTCGGGTACCCACGATAGCACCGCCATCGAACTGGCCAACCGGGTGCTGGCTCGGCCCGAGGGAGTGAGGTTCTTGGCCGAGGCTACTTGGGAGGAGCTGACCCAGATCCGGGGTATCGGCCGGGCCAAGGCAGCCCAGATCAAGGCGGCGGTGGAGCTAGGCCGGCGGCTGGTGGTACTGAGGCCCGATGATCCCCCGCAGATCCTGGCGCCTCAGGATGCCGCTCACTTGGTTATGGAAGAGATGCGCTACCTGGACCGAGAACATTTTCAGGTATTTAGCCTCAATACTAAAAACCGGGTATTAGCCCTGGAAACGGTGGCGGTGGGGACTTTAAACAGCGCTGGAATTCATCCCCGCGAGGTATTTAAAAATCCCATCAAGAGGAGCGCTGCTGCCATCATCTTGGTCCACAACCATCCCAGCGGCGATCCTTCCCCCAGCCGGGATGATATAGCCATTACCAAGAGGCTGTTGGAGGCAGGTAGCATTTTGGGTATCGAGGTCTTGGATCACCTAATCATTGGCAACAACCGTTTTGTTAGCCTCAAAGAGCAAGGGCTGATTTAGGCCGAGATGCAAGGTTATGGCAAAACTGGACAAGATATGGCCCTTGTTTGCCTCTTCACACTTAGTCTATAATGAGTTGAACTCAGGTATTTCCCAGGAATTAAAGAAAGGGAGATAATCGTGTTGTTCGCAAGAGATTTGGGTATCGACTTGGGTACTGCCAATTCATTGGTGCATTTACGTGGCAAGGGAATCGTAGTCTACGAACCATCAGTTGTAGCCATTCAGAGGGATGCCAATCGGGTCTTGGCTGTAGGGGCTGAGGCCAAGCGCATGATCGGACGTACGCCGGGAAATATCGTCGCCATCCGACCCATGAAGGATGGCGTAATTGCTGATTTCGATATCACCCAAAGCATGCTCCGCTACTTTATCCGCCGCGCCTTGGGCAACAACACCTTTTTAGTGCGCCCCCGGGTGGTGGTTGGCGTTCCCTCGGGAGTAACGGCGGTGGAACGGCGAGCGGTGGTGGAGGCGGCCATGGCGGCCGGGGCCAAGGAAGCCCACCTGATTGAAGAGCCCATGGCAGCGGCCATTGGCGCCGGGTTGCCGGTAGAGGAGCCCACCGGTAATATGATCGTTGACATCGGCGGTGGCACCACTGAAGTGGCCATCATTTCCCTAGGCGGGATTGTCACCTCCAAATCCATCCGCATCGGCGGCGATGAAATGGATGAAGCCATCGTCCAATACATCAAGCGCAACTACAACCTAATGATTGGTGACCGGACGGCCGAGGAAATCAAGATCGAAATCGGTGCCGCTTATTTCCCTGCCGATGCAGGAGATGAAAGGCGCCAAAGCGAATACGAGGTACGTGGCCGAGATCTGGTTACTGGCTTGCCTAAGACCATCTCTATCGGCGCCGAAGAGATCCAGCAAGCATTGTCGGAGCCGGTAGCGGCCATTTTGGAAGCGATCAAGGTGTGCCTAGAAAAGACCCCGCCCGAACTGGCAGCGGATATCATGGACCGGGGTATTGTCTTGGCGGGAGGTGGATCGCTGCTCTACGGTTTAGATCGCTTGGTGGCGGAGGAAACTGGAATGCCTGTGCACCAAGCTGAAGAGCCGTTACTGGCGGTAGCCCAAGGCACGGGCAAGGTGCTGGAGAACATCAATGTGCTCCGCCGAGTGCTTTTGCCTGCTTCCAAAGCAGTCTAGGTCTGCCTGTACCATGGCCCAACTAACAGTCAGAGGGCGGGAGTTGCTTTGAGGGCCAGGAAGCCAAGGAGTTTCTTTACCGGTGTCATTCTCGTAGCGGTAATATTAGTGGTCTTGGTATTTATAGCTCGAGCCAGCGGGATGGAGCGCCAAGGTCTGAACTTTCCAGAACGCTGGCTTCGTGATTTTATAGCCCCGTTCCAGAAACTGGTAACGAGCGTTACTACTTCGGTTGGCGATGCTGTGCAGGGAATTACCTCATGGCGGAAGCTGGAGGAGGAGAATCGGGCTCTTCGCCAACAGATCAGCGATCTGACCCAGGCCAACACCCAGCTAGAGGAGTACCGTCTGGAGAACCAGCGCCTACGGGCGCTTCTCGGCTTTCGGGATCAAGCGGCCGGTCGCTACCGAATGGTAGCCGCCCGGGTTATTGCCCGCGATCCTTCCAATTGGTTTCGCACTCTAATTATTGACCGTGGCCAAGCCCAAGGAATCCGCAAGGATATGGCAGTAGTCACCTATGAAGGCTTAGTGGGCCGGGTGATCGGGGTTACCGCTAATACTGCTGAAGTGCTGCTTATCGTAGATCAGGAAGGGGCGGCAGGCGCCATGCTCCAGGCTTCGCGTACGCCGGGAATTGTTCGCGGCGGGCCGCCGGGAAGCGGCCTTTTAGAGATGGTTCACATCCCCTCCAATGCCACTATCCAGCCTAACGATGTGGTTATCACCTCGGGGCTAGGGGGGGTATTCCCTAAAGGATTGCGGATTGGCTATGTGGAGAGAGTGGAACCGGAAGCCGGAGGGCTTATGACTAAGGCCACCATCAAACCCTATGTGGATTTTGACCGACTGGAAGAGGTGCTGGTCATCACCGGTTAGCAGCGAAGCCTGGAGGAGTGCCTCATGCGCCCAGCCCTCAACTCACGGACCCAGGCATGGCGTCCACCCTACCCAGGCAGTAAGCTACTTACGGAGCTATGGCCTCCTGGCGGTTGAGTGCTGGGCGCGTGGGCTTTGGAGCGATGGGACTCAAGCTGGGTGTTAGTAAAATATGGTTTCTCGGGGGAGTAACTGTGCAGTTGATCTTTTGGCTAGGGCTATGGCTGATCGCCATGGTGCTCCAGTCTACGGTTCTTTCCGGCATTGCCCAAAACGGCATTAAGCCCGACCTGTTGGTAGTACTAATAGCAGTGGTGGGCCTGATCTGGGGTTGGCGCCCAGCCGTGGGGCTAGGGGCGCTATACGGCCTTTTGGAAGACCTCTTGGTGGGCAAGTTCTTCGGACTGAATACAGCTGCCAAGCTGGTCTGCGGGTTGGCCGCTGGCCTTAGCGAAAAGGGTATTTATAAGGAAAATATGTGGGCGCCGGTGGTGGTGGTATTCTTGGCTTCTTTGGCCCATGACCTGGTATTTGTAGGTTTGGGGATGGTAGCCGGCCTATCCACCGCCAGCCTAGCTTATAGTTTCATGCGGGTAACGGTAATATCGGGCTTGATCAACAGCTTGCTGGCCTTGTTTATTTATGGGCCGCTGCATACTTCGTCACGCAAAGGTTTCCTACGCCGTGGTATCTGGGGTTAGACCGGAATACGGGCGGAATTTCGAGGTGGTAAGCGATGGCTGACGAGAAGCGCATTCAGAAGAAAGTCCGTGTTTACCGGCTGGTAGTTGTCCTGGTGTTCGTAGTCCTTATTGGCCGGCTATTTTTCCTTCAGGTGGTTGAGGCCAACCAATATCAAGCTCGGGCGGCTCAGAATAGCACCCGCAAGTTGACCATCCTGGCCCGGCGCGGGGACATCTTCGACCGCAATGGGCAGGTTTTGGCTACCACCCGGCCAGTATTTGCCATTACCTTTGATGCCCAAGGGGTAAAGGATGTACCTGGCGTGGCCAAGAAGTTAGCTTCCTTGATTGGGCGGCCTGACTTGGATGCCAAGGCCATTGAAGAAAAGGTCAAGACCCACCAGCCTCCTTACGAGCCAGCAGAAATATTGCAGCTGCAAGAGGACGACCCCGATACTTGGGCCATCGTCAGCCGCATTGCTGAGAATCAGCAGGATCTTCCCGGCGTAGATATCCAGGAGGAGCCGCTCCGCTATTACCCTAACGGTCCTTTAGCTGGGCACGTGCTAGGGCAGGTGGGAGCCATTAGCCCCCAGGAGCTGGACCAATTCCGGCAGTACGGCTATGGGATGAACGACCAGATCGGAAAAGCGGGTTTGGAACGGGTCTACGAGCTATGGTTTCAGGGGGATCAAAACATTGGCCTCAAGGGCAAGGATGGTTTTCGCTTGATTGAGGTCAACAACCAAAACCGGAAAGTACGGGAACTGCCGGTGGGAGTCGATCCGGTTCCGGGCAACAACTTGGTCCTTACCTTGGATGCTAAGGTGCAGCAGGTAATGGAAAAATCCTTAAAGGAAACGATTGCCCAGGCCCATCAGCGGAATCCCAAGGCTAAGGCTGGCTCGGCCGTGCTTATTGACGTCCGCACTGGGGCCATCCTGGCTATGGCCAGTGAGCCTGAGGTAAATCCCAACGATTTTGTTACCGGCCTAAAGCCAGACAAGCTGGCCTATTATAATGATGAAAAGCTGCAGCCCCAGCTTAACCGGGCCATTCGGGCTGCCTACCCGCCTGGCTCGACCTTCAAGATGATCACCGGAATGGCCGCTTTGGAGAGCGGCAAGGTGACGCCTAGTTCGACTGTTACTTGCACCGGCGGCTACTGGGTCAAAGGTGGCATCAAGTGCTGGGGCGTGCATGGAGTAGTAGACCTTATCAAGGCTTACGCCAAGTCTTGTAATACTTACTTCCAGTGGGCTGGGGAACGGGCCGGCATCGATCTTATCTCTAAAATCGCTAAAGAGTTTGGTTTGGGAGAGAATAGCGGGGCCACCGATTGGCAGGGGGAGCGGCAAGGAACCAGACCTTCCCGCCAATGGAAGTACGACCTCTATGCCGCTTCCATCAACCGCAAATATGATAACCTCCGCCGGCAGCTGGACCAGAAGTATGACAAGCTTCTAGCTGAGGCCAAGACCCAAGCCGAGAAAGACAAACTCAATGCCCAGAAGCAGCGGGACAAGGACAATCTGGAAGCCTGGTACAAAATCGACTTCGACTTCTACACCCAGTGGCAACCATATGACACCTACAATACTTCCATCGGCCAAGGGGCCAACGAATACACGCCCTTACAGTTGGCCAACTACGTTGCTACCTTGGCCAACGGGGGAAATCGCTGGAAGCCTTATCTGGTACAGCGGATTGTCAGCCCCGATGGCAAGGTGCTGCAAGAGTTTAAACCGCAGCTAATCCAGAAGGTGTCGGTTAGCCCCACCAGCATGGCCTTGGTGCGGCAGGGAATGCGGGCCGTCTGCGAGCCGGGAGGGACCGCTTATTCTGCCTTTAAGGATTTTCCGCCCCAATTTGCGGTAGCCGGCAAGACTGGTACTGCTCAAACCGGCCTACCTACTGACGACAAGAAAAAGGATTTCCACGGGGTTTTTGTTGGTTTTGCGCCTTACGACAATCCCCAGGTAGCCATCGCGGTATACATCGAATATGGGGAGAGCGGATCGGCTTCGGCAGTGAAGGTAGCTCGGGAGGTGCTGCGCAGCTATTTTGGACTCGACAAGCAAAACCTTGCCAATTCATAGCTTTAGGGTCGGTAGAAATATTGAAGATGGTGTCTTAATTTGCAGGAAAAGCGAGGAAAAAAGACCTCGTTTTTTCTTTAGCGTGGAAGGATTTGCAAAGGGGAATGTAGAAACTTAGTGCCAAAATTGGAGTAATTTAGGGCCTTGTGGGTTAGGAGGAGACGGCCCCGTGGACAAGTGGAAGGAAGAGGGCGCCAATCAGGAGCTAGCCAGTGCTTGGCTGCTAGAACCAGAGTTGGAAGTGGCCAGCTCTCCAGAGGCGAAACCTGAAGCTGGTGGTTCCACCGGGGAAGTGCTCGAGCTTTTCCCGGAGGAAGAGCCCCTGGGGGAGGATGTACCTGAGCCGTTGGCCGATGGCTACGGCGCCTCCAGTACAAGGGTTGAAGAACTCCAAGGTGAAGAGCCCGATTCTATTTTTGAAGGACCTGAGGTTTTCGACGGTGGTGCAGATGAGGACGATATCCCCGACGATTTTACCTTGTTGGTCCACCGCACCATCCGTTCTGGCCAGAGCATTTACTACCCAGGCAACGTAGTAATTTTGGGCGATGTCAACCCTGGGTCGGAAGTAGTGGCGGGTGGGAGCATCATCGTCTTGGGTTCGTGCCGGGGCATGGCTCACGCTGGGGCCAATGGCAATTGGCGGGCCACGGTAACCGCCTTTCGGCTCCAACCCATTCAGCTACGAATTGCTCACTACGTCAGCCGGGCTCCCGATGATGAAGAAAAGGGTGTTGGTGGCGGCGGGCCAGAGACGGCGCGAGTAGTCAACGGCCAGGTGGTAATTGAACCTTACGGGGATGGCATCAGCCGGAGCTTCAAGTTGGGTTACGAGCAGCCAAAAGACTAGGAAAGGGAGGAAAAAGATGGGCGAAGTGATAGTCATCACCTCTGGGAAGGGGGGTGTCGGCAAGACTACCACCGTTGCCAATATCGGGACTGCCTTGGCCATGGAGGGGCGCAAGGTAGTGTTGGTGGACACTGACATTGGCTTGCGCAACCTGGACGTGGTCATGGGGTTAGAAAACCGAATTGTATACGATATTGTGGATGTGGTGCATGGTCATTGCCGACTGAAACAGGCATTAGTAAAGGATAAGCGCTTCGAAAACCTTTTTCTCCTCCCCGCAGCTCAAACCAAGGACAAGACCGCAGTTAACCCAGAACAGATGAAGGAGTTGTCGGAAAACCTTCGGGAAGAATTTGATTTTGTCTTGGTTGATTGCCCGGCAGGTATCGAGCAAGGTTTCCGCAACGCTATCGCGGGGGCTCAACATGCGGTAGTTGTGACTACCCCGGAAGTGTCGGCGGTGCGAGATGCTGACCGGATCGTTGGACTTTTGGAGGCAGCTGATCTGCGAGATCCCAAATTGATCATCAACCGGATACGCCCCAGCATGGTAAAGCACGGGGATATGATGGATATCGATGACATCATCGATATCTTGGCGATTGAACTGCTGGGCATAGTTCCCGAGGATGAGTACATAATAGTATCTACTAACCGGGGCGAGCCAGCAGTGCTGGATCGATCATCGCGGGCGGGCCAAGCCTATCGCAACATTGCGGCTAGGATCAATGGCGAGGATGTACCCCTCATGGTTTTGGAAGAGCACACAGGGTTTATGTCGCGGCTGAGACGGCTAATAGGGATAAGCTAACATCTGACACTTAAGGGGGGTTGGACGTGTGGGAGTTCTTACAGCGGCTGTTGGGCAGGGAGACCACGTCCAGCAAGCAGATAGCCAAGGAAAGGCTTCGCCTGGTCCTGCTGCATGACCGTACCGATCTATCTCCGCACGTGCTGGAGTGCCTCAAGGAAGACCTGATCAACGTAATCTCCAACTATATGGAAATTGATAAGTCTGGCCTGGAGGTAAGCTTTAATACCGCTGACCACAGTGTGGCCCTGGTGGCCAGTATCCCGGTGGTGCGCCTGAAACCGGACTACCCGCGCTCCCCAGTGGCAGCAACTCCTGGAAACTGAGCAGCCAGCAGCGGAGGACCAACGGCCAGGTGCCCCATGCGGCCAGCCGCATATGCCGGGCCGTGGTCCGGAAGCGACCCAGCACTCCAATCGGGGCTGTAGGCTTGGAGTCTAACCGAAGCAGACAACCAACGCCTCGTCGGGTTATGTTGAGCCCTGGGTTGAGCGTTGGGCGGCCGGCAGTAAATGTTCCTTTGAAGGAGGCTAGATATTGGCAAGCGGCAAGCTAGAAGAGGAAATTGGCCAGCGCCTGCGGGAGAAAGGGCTGACTTTGGCGGCAGCTGAGTCGGCTACGGGCGGGTTGATATCTGCCCTTATCACTTCCGTTCCTGGAAGCTCCGACTATTTCCGTGGTGGGGTGGTTGCCTACAGCAATGAGGTTAAGCGCAAGCTTTTAGGAGTCAATCAAGAGACCCTTGACAACTACGGAGCGGTGAGCCCGCAGACGGCGGCAGAAATGGCAGAAGGAGTAAGGTTGGCCTTGGGGGCAGACATAGGTATCTCGGATACGGGAATTGCCGGTCCAACCGGGGGCAATTCCGACAAACCGGTAGGGCTGTTTTATGTGGGAGTAGCCGGCGAGGAGGGGGTGGAAGTGAGGAAGCACGTGTTTTCCGAAGATCGCAATCATAATCGCCAGCAGGCGGCTCAAGCTACCTTGGCCTTATTGGTTGATTTCCTGAGTAGCCTGGATGATGACAATGGTTAGCTTTGGCGGGTGACCTAATCCTCTAGTTGGTGTATAATGGCCATTGGCTGAAACCGGAGGGTAGGCAATGGCCTTTGATCGCAAGCTGGTCAAGCACATCGACTGGGGGATTGTTCTTAGCGTAAGCGCCATCTTAGGGATAAGCCTGGCAGTGCTTTGGAGCGCTTCTAGAGGCATGGTGCCGGGCGATCCCTTTTATTATGTGAAGCGGCAAGCTACTTGGATGCTTCTTGGCGGAGCCGGCCTGATTGTGCTCCTATTCATAGATTATGGGCTATTGGCCCACGCTAGCCGCTACCTGTATATGCTAAACGTGGCCATCCTGATTTTGGTCTTGTTGGTGGGGACCAAGGCTCACGGGACTAAGGGTTGGATCAACATGGGGCCCTTCCTGTTCCAACCCTCCGAGTTTTCCAAGGTGCTTACCATCTTGACTTTTTCTAGTTTCCTTAGCACGCGGGAAGGGCATATCCATACTTGGAAGGATCTCCTAAGTTGTTTTGCTTATGTAGCTCCGCCGGTACTGCTGGTGCTGCTCCAACCTGACATGGGCACGGCTTTAGTATTTGGGGCCATTGTGGTGGGGATGTTGTTTATAGCTGGGGCCAATCCTGCCATGCTCTGTACCATCGCCGGGGGCGCTATCGGCTGCTTGGTCTTGGCCCTGGTAGCCCACTTCCGTTGGGGGTTGCCCCTGCCTTTAGAAGAATACCAGATCATGCGCCTGGTGGTTTTCATCGATCCTTACGCCGATGGTCAGGGCGGCCAAGGGGCCGGATACAATATTATTCAGTCGCTGGTGGCCATTGGATCAGGAGCCTTTTGGGGGCGGGGCCTCGGCCAGGGTACCCAAGCCCACCTCAACTTTTTGCCCGAGCACCATACTGACTTCATCTTTTCGGTGGTGGGGGAGGAGCTGGGCTTCGTTGGCGCTGCCGGGATTCTTGCCCTCTATTTCTACTTCCTCTATCGCAGCCTCAGGATTGCTTACGAAGCCAAGGACAATTACGGCACCTTAGTTGCTTGCGGGATAGTATCCATGATTGCCTTCCATCTGCTGGTCAACGTGGGCATGACCATCGGTATCATGCCCATTACTGGCATTCCTCTGCCTTTGTTTAGCTATGGTGGTAGCGCCATGATCAGCAACTTGGTGGCCGTAGGCCTTATCATCAATATCGGCATGCGCCGCCATAAGATCCTTTTTTAGTAATATTTTCCTTGCTTTCGCCATAAGTTATGGCGAGAGGAGGAACTCTTATGGCGGAGTTTAGGCCCCGACCTCAACCTGCGCCCCGCCGCGGCGTCGCCGTTAGTCTAAACTTGGCTCCGTTGATCCGCAAATCGCTAGCCTGCCTGGCTATCTTTATTGCTTTTTACTACTTTTGGCAGCTCGGTTTTCAGGACTTAAATCCAGCTAAGGAGAGGGTGGCCTATTTTCTATCCGCGCCCGAGTCTGACTTATCTCGGCGGGCAATTGACACCTTACGCTCCGGGTTTTGGCTTGACCCCTTCGACCGGGCTACGGCTGAGCACGCCCAGCCGGCCAACGGCAGCCCCACCCTTACCATTCCGGTTTCCGGGCAAATCCGGGTGGGGTTTGGCTGGCAATCATCTCCAGTAAATGGCAGCCGCTACTTTCACCCCGGGATTGATATTGCTGCTGCTGGAGGAACACCGGTAAAGGCCTGTTTGGGCGGAAAGGTAACCGCCATCACTGGCTCGGGGGGAATGGCCCCGGGAACCGGGCGGACGGTAGAGCTGACGCATCCGGGCTCCCTAGTCAGCTATTACGCCAATTTGGGGGAAGTGTTGGTCTCTGTAGGGCAAGAAGTCAAACAAGGGGAAGTGATCGGCAAGGTAGCCGGAACCGATAAAAGTGGCGTCTATTTTCATTTTGAGCTGCGCGATGCCACTGGTGCCATTGACCCACTTTCGCGCTTGGCGTGGCCTGCCCAGATGTAGAGCAGTTTGTTATAATAACAGGAAAAGTATACTCCCAATAAGGGAAATACTGTAGACGGTGATAAGGAGATATGGGAGGCCTCGATCCAAAGCGCATCCGAGAAGAGATTCTACCTCGGGTGAGAAAGCCCAGCCGATATCTGGGTAACGAGTGGAACGTTATAGTTAAGCCCTGGAATACCGTAAGCGTGCGCATGGTTTTTGCTTTTCCCGACCTTTACGAAGTAGGGATGTCCCACTTAGGGCTGCAGATCCTTTATGGGCTGGTCAATTCTTATCCCGACCTGCTCATGGAGCGGACCTTTATGCCAGCACCGGACATGGAGGAGGAGCTCAAGAAAAACGGGCTCCCTCTTTTTAGCTGGGAATCCTATCGGCCCTTGGCCGATTTTGACGTGATTGGATTTACCCTACAATACGAAATGACCTACACCAACATCCTGCGCATGCTTGCCCTGGCAGGCATTCCCTGGCGCAGCGCCCACCGCAGCGATCAGCATCCCCTGGTAATTGCGGGAGGGCCGGTGGCCACCAACCCTGAGCCGTTAGCGGATTTTATTGATTGCTTTCTCATCGGCGATGGCGAGGAGCTACTTCCCCAGTTCTTGCGCCGGGTGGCTGAGCTCAAGGACAGCAATCGCCAGGAACAGCTGATCCAGCTGGCCCAGATTCCTGGGGTTTACGTGCCTTCCCTGTACCAGGCCGAGTTTCAAGAAAATGGCCATATGGTCGGCCTTAAGCCCCGGCTATCTGGCCTCCCTTTTCCCATCGTCCGCCGGGTGCTGACCAACTTCGACCAAGCTTACTTCCCTACTCGACCTATCGTTCCCTTTATGGAAGTGGTTCACGACCGCATCATGCTGGAAGTAATGCGCGGTTGCACCCGCGGTTGTCGGTTTTGCCAGGCGGGGATGATCTACCGGCCAGTCCGGGAGCGAGGATTGAAAACCCTGCTTGATCAGGCCAAGCAGCTGGTTGAAAGCACCGGGCACCGGGAAATATCCTTGGCTTCCCTTAGTACCGCCGATTATAGCTGCGTGGGTCCGCTGGTGGCAAGCTTGATAGCTGCCTACCGCAAGCAAGGGGTGGGGGTTTCCTTGCCCTCGCTGAGGGCGGATGCTTTTAGCGTGGAGCTAGCCAAACAAATTCAAAAGGTACGTAAAACCACGCTTACCTTTGCGCCGGAGGCTGGTACCCAGCGGTTGCGAGACGTTATTAACAAGGGCGTGACCGAAAAGGATCTGCTGGAGGCGGTGGGTGCGGCTTTTTCCGCCGGGTGGATGGGGGTTAAACTCTATTTTATGATTGGTTTACCCACCGAGACGGTGGAGGATCTGGACGGCATCGCCGATCTCGCCCGCCAAGTGGTAAGAGTAGGAGAGAAAATAGTGCGGCCCAAGGGGCGGTTGGAAGTAACGGTTAGTGCCTCCTCTTTTGTTCCCAAGCCCCATACGCCTTTCCAGTGGGAGCCACAGGACCGGCTGGAGGAATTGAAAAGAAAACAATCTCATCTGCGAAGGGCCCTTAAGGGGTGCCACCTCAAGTTCCATTGGCACGATCCAGAGCTCAGTACCCTAGAGGCGGTATTTTCCCGCGGTGACCGGCGGTTAGGTTCGGTGCTGGAGGAGGCAGTTAGCCGAGGCGCCAAGCTGGATAGCTGGTCAGAATATTTCTCCTTTGATACTTGGAGGCAGGCATTTACGGCAACGGGGATAGACCCCCAGGATTATGCCTACCGTCGCTACAGTTACGATGAGGTGCTGCCTTGGGACCATATTGATGTAGGCGTTAGCAAGCAGTTCCTTGCTCGTGAGCACCAGCGGGCCATGGCAGGGGTAACCACCAAGGATTGCCGGCGGGATCAGTGCAGCGGCTGCGCAGTTTGTCAGCATTTGGGAGTGGACTTGGAGCTTGAGCAAGAACAAGGGGAAGGGGAGAGTGGACTTGGTCCGTCTGCGGCTGGTGTTCGCTAAACAGGGGCCGGCAGCCCTGCTGTCGCATTTGGAATTGCTTACGGCTTGGGAACGGGCGCTGCGGCGGGCCAGGGTGCCACTAGCTTTTACCAAGGGGTTTAATCCTCACCCGCAGATGGTTTTTGCTCTACCTCTGGCGGTGGGGGTAGCTAGTCGGCGCGAGTACTTGGATGTGGAGCTTGAACGACCGGTAGACTTATCAGAACTGAAGGTGAGAATATCCCGCCAGCTACCCGAAGGGCTGGAGCTATTGGACGCCGCTTGGGTTGGCGAGGGGGAGCCTTCGCTGATGGCCTCGGTCAAAGCGGCTAGCTACCACGTGGAGGTAGAGCTCACCTCGCCGTCTGCTGGTAAATTGGAGGCTGAGCTGGGGGAGGCTATGCGCCAGTTGGAGGCAGCTGGCAAAACTGACTCCCTTCCTGGGCAGGTCTACCAAATTACTGGTCAAGTCCAGGAGCGAATCTTGCGGCTACAGATGACAGTCCAAGCCGGATCACAGGGGAATGTGAAGCCGGAGCAAGTGGTGCAGGCTTTAGTCCAGCGGTTGGGTGTAGGCTTTCGCCCGGAATCCCTGCGAGTGGAGCGGCAACAGGTGATTATTCGGCCTTAGGTGCATCCGGCACCAGTGCCCCGGCACGGGGAACGTTTCGGAAGTACCCGGCCTTATATAGGAGTTGGAAGTTATGTCTCAGATTATTTTGGTACAGGTAGAAGAGGAAGAGACCGCGGTAGCGGTCCTGGAGAACGGTAAACTGGTGGAAATCTATTTTGAGCGGCCCCTGCATGAGCGGATGGTTGGTAATATTTATAAAGGGCGAGTGGAAAATGTGCTCCCAGGCATGCAGGCAGCCTTCGTCGATATCGGCTTAGAGAAAAATGCCTTCCTGTATGTGGAGGATATCCTACCGGCGGCAGTGGCTGATTGGGAATTGCCGGGAGAAAAGATTAGCTCTCGACCTATCAGCGAGCTTTTGCGGCCCGGGCAGGGGATATTGGTGCAGATCTCCAAAGAGCCCATCGGTACCAAAGGAGCTCGGGCTACTACCCATATCTCTCTGCCAGGCCGGTATGTGGTGCTGATGCCTACCGTGGATTATGTGGGTGTGTCCCGGCGGATTAGTAGCGAAGGGGAGAGGGATCGCCTCCGAGCCATGGCTAAGGAGATCAAGCCCAAGGGCATGGGGTTGATTGTGCGAACGGCAGCTGAAGGGGCTTCGGAGGAAGAGCTGGTCCAGGACATTAAGGAGCTGACAAAAGTATGGCGAGGTATCGAACGGCGCAGCCGGCGCCAGCGGGGGCCGGCGCTGGTGCACCGCGAGCTGGATCTCTTAGAGCGTATACTCCGGGATCTCTTTTCTGACCAGGTGGAGGCGCTGGTGACCAACTCTCGTGATGCTTACGAGCGGGCAACGGAAATTATGGATAGGCTAGACAGCCGGCTGCGAGAGCGAATCAAGCTGCGGGAAGGCCAGGACCTATTTGCTCACTGGGAAGTGCCATCGCAAATCGATCAAGCTTTGCGCCGTAAAGTCTGGCTCAAATGCGGCGGTTACATCGTAATCGACCAGGCGGAGGCGCTCACTTCCATCGATGTCAATACCGGCAAGTATGTAGGTGGCAGAAATCTGGAGGATACGGTGGTCAAGACCAATCTTGAGGCGGCGGCCGAAATAGCCCGCCAGCTAAGGCTCCGCAATATCGGCGGGATCATTATCATCGATTTCATCGATATGGAGGATCCTGCCCATCAGGAGCAGGTGCTCAAAGCCCTGGAGGAGGAGCTCCGCAAGGACAAGACCAGGGCTACCGTGCTGGGCATGACTAGGCTGGGCTTGGTGGAAGTGACCAGGAAGAAGGCCCGGGGCGCCTTGGAGAGCGTGCTCCTGACCGAATGCCCTTATTGCGGGGGCCGGGGGAAAGTACTTTCCCAGGAGACGGTGGGCTTGGCGGTACGCAAGGAGATCCTTTACCGGGCAGAGATCACCGAGGCTCCTGGCCTGATCGTCAGGGCCAACCCGGCGGTGGCGGCCCAGCTCATTGGCTCCGGAGGCGTCAGTGTTCGGCTTCTGGAGCAGCGGACGGGAAAGACAATTATCATCAAGGGAGAAGAGCACCGCCACATGGAGAACTTTGTGGTCCAGGAGGTATTTGATGCTGAGGAGCTAGGCCAGGGGCGAGATCGGTCGACGGCCGCCACTTCCGGGTAAGCGCGCCTGCTGCGGTCAAGCTCCGGTCTAGGAGCCTGCATGGCCAGCATAGCGTTTGACAAGGATTAACGGGTATGTTATCTTATGGTCGGTCAGCTGCGCCCGATCCTGGCGCAGCTAATAACGCTCGGACTAGGCCACCAATTTCTGCTTCCACCTTGCCGCGGTCAGAGTTTTCCCTCGGCAGGTGAGCAAGAAGCCTAGAATCGGCGGAGAGGTAGGAGGACTTATGTACGCTATCATCGAAACAGGAGGAAAGCAGTACCGGGTGGAGCCGGGCGAGGTGCTGCGCATCGAAAAGGTGGATGTTCCGCCCGGTGAGCTCTATACCGGAGCCAGAGTACTGGCCGTCGGCGACGGGGAAAACCTGCAGGTAGGTAGGCCGGTGGTGGAAGGAGCCCAAGTTCGCCTGCGGGTGCTGCGAGTAGGCAAGGGCCGCAAGATTTTGGTCTTCAAGTATAAGCCCAAGAAGAACTATCGCCGCCGTTATGGCCACCGACAGCTATTTAGTGAAGTAAAAGTAGAAGGGATAGATGTAAACAGCCCGGCGGCGGCAACTGAAGCCTAGCGGATCTGGTGCCGGGAAATGATCGAGGTCAAGCTAGAAACCGATGCCCGGGGCCAGCTGGTGGGGTTTGAAGTAACTGGGCATGCCGGGTACGCTCGTGCCGGTCGAGACATCGTCTGCGCAGCGGTGTCGGCCTTGACCCAGGGCGCAGTAGCTGGGCTCAAGCACTTTTACCCCGACCAGGTGCAGGCATCGCAGCGCAAGGGGAAGCTTAAATGCCATTTAATCCCTAGGCCTTCTGAGGCTGATCACTTGGACTACCGGGAAGGCCAAGCTATCCTGACCGCCATGCATCTGGGCCTAAAAGCAATAGCCGAGCAGTACCCCAAACATTTGCGGATCAGCTCCCATGTCGACCAGGTTGAAAGAGGATCCCCATACGGCTAAGGCGCGCGGCTAAATAGTGGGGCACTACCTAAAGGGGGTGCCGGGGCATTGATCCGGAAGCGACCCAGTACTCAACCATGAACCCGGTGAGGGTTATCGTAAAGGCCATGTGGGTGCAAGCAGCTCTTGCAAGTGTAAGGTTGAGTGCTGGGCGCTGGAGCTTGAGGTGGAGCTTCAGGCGGCTCCGCGCAGGATTACGGAGCCGAGGACTAGTGACCCGGGTGGAATTGACGGGTTTTTGAAGGAGGAGGTGGAGGCAATGAGATTTGACCTACAGCTATTTGCTCACAAAAAGGGTGCTGGTAGCTCCCGCAACGGCCGGGACAGTCAAGCCAAGCGGTTGGGCGTAAAACGGCATGATGGCCAATTTGTTACTGCTGGAAGCATCCTGGTACGCCAGCGAGGAACTAAGATTCACCCTGGTGTCAACGTGGGCCGCGGCGGCGATGATACCCTGTTTGCCCTTAAAGATGGGTATGTATGCTTTGAGAACGGCAAGAATAAGAAGAAGCGGGTTAGCGTGAGGCCGGAGGCTCCAGCCAGGGTCGAGGCTCCGGCGGCAGTAGGCTAGGCGGGTTGGATACAGCCAGGAAAAGGCCTTCGTTTTTGAGCGGAGGCTTTCTTTCTTCGAGCCAGCCGAGCGATCAAGGCTGGCTAGTAAAGGCGGGACCCAGGTTGACCAAGGCCAATAGGGACTTGGAGGAGGCGCTCAGCCAGCAGCGCCATGGTTTTTTAAACAGCTTGCAGGTGGTATCGGGGTTGCTCCAGCTAGGCAGGCTGGAGGAAGCCAAAGAATATGTTGCTAAGATAGCTTCCCAGATCAAAGAGGAAAGTAGCCGCTATCATACCCAACCCTTGGAGGTGGTAGCCAAGCTCAGCGCCTGGCGCCACCGTTTGGAAGCCAACGGGGCGAGGGTATCCTTGGAACTTAAAGCTGACCTTTCTGGTTGGGACGGCGACCCGGAGTTGTTATCTGATGTACTGGAGGCGGCTTTAAGTCAACTACGTGCAGCCCTGGAGGCAGCGCCGCCTGAACAGTGCCAGGTCTGCTTGCGGGCTGAAAGGAAGGAAGCCGGGTATATGGTTCAGTTTAGCCTACCGGCGAGCGTTGCCACCCTAACCCAGCTTACCAGCGGACAGGAGGAGATTGCAAAGGCAGGCAAGGCCAAGCTCCCAGTCGCCATCTACGCATCCGGCGACGGCCAGGAGATGGGATGGACCGTGTTTCTGCCGGATATAAACTATGTTTTATGATCGGGCTCGTATCTTCGTCAAAGCCGGTGACGGCGGCAACGGTGCGGTTGCCTTCCGGCGGGAAAAATACGTTCCTCGGGGAGGTCCCAGCGGGGGCGATGGTGGCGATGGCGGCAACGTTATCTTAGTGGCTAGCCCAGACTTGCGCACTCTTTTGGACTTCCAGTACCGCCGTCATTTTCGGGCGGAGCGGGGCCGGCACGGAGAAGGCAAGAATCGGCATGGCAGAAGCGGTGAAGATCTCAGGATCGCGGTGCCTCCCGGCACCCAGGTGCGGGATGCTGAAACCGGCGAGTTGATAGCCGACTTGGACCGACCAGGCAGCCAAGCGGTGGTGGCCCGGGGCGGACGCGGGGGTCGCGGCAATGCTCGTTTTGCCAGCCCCCAAAATCGTGCTCCCACTTGGGCCCAACCCGGCCAACCGGGTGAAGAGAAGTGGTTGTTGCTGGAGCTGAAACTTCTAGCCGACGTGGGCTTGGTGGGCCTTCCCAATGCCGGCAAGTCGACTCTCCTAGCCCAAATATCAGCGGCCCGGCCCAAGATAGCTGATTACCCCTTTACTACCTTAGAGCCTCATCTGGGGGTGGTTAAACTCCCCTATTTTCGCAGCTTTGTGGTGGCGGATATACCTGGGCTGGTTGAGGGCGCCCACTTGGGGGCAGGGTTGGGACATGATTTTCTTCGCCATATAGAACGGACCCGCCTTTTGGTCCACCTGGTCAGCCTTTCTCCTCTGGATGGCGACCCCATGGAAAACTTTAAGGTCATCAACCAGGAGCTGGCCCTCTATGATCCGCCCTTGACCGGCAAGCCAATGCTGGTGGTGGCCAACAAGATAGATCTGCCCGAGGCTCAAGCAGCATGGCCCCAATTTAGGGACCAGGTGCAGCAGCTGGGCTGGGAGGAAGTATGGGCCATCTCCGGTGCCACCGGCCAGGGGGTGGAGGGCTTGCTTGAGCGGCTAGCGCGGCTGCTGGAAGCTGAGGAGAGGACTGAGGCCAATGGCAGTTGAAGAAACGTTGAGGCAGGCTAAACGGTTGGTGATCAAGGTAGGGACCAGCAGCCTAACTTACCCCACCGGCAAGATCAACCTTAACCAAATGGAGCGGCTGGTCAAAGAGATGGCCGACATTCTTAACCAGGCTCGGGAGATGGTGCTAGTGACCTCTGGGGCGGTGGGGGCGGGAATGGGCCGGCTAGGCTGGGATCGGCATCCCAAGACTATGCCCGAGAAACAGGCGGCGGCTGCGGTGGGACAAGGCCTGCTCTTACATATGTATGAGAAGTTTTTCAGCGAGTTTGGCTACGTGGTAGCACAGGTACTGCTTACCCGGGAGGATTTGGCCGACCGCAAGCGCTACCTCAATGCTCGCCACACCCTAATGAAGCTGCTAGAGTTTGGAGTTATCCCTATCATCAACGAGAACGACACCATTGCCGTGGAGGAAATCCGTTTTGGCGACAACGACACCTTGGCGGCCCTGGTGGCCGGTTTGGTGGATGCCGATCTGCTCATCTTGCTCACCGATACCGGGGGCTTATATACCGCCGACCCCCGCCAGGACAAGAATGCCAAAATCATTCCCGTAATAGAAGAGATCACCCCGGAAATCGAGGCTTTGGCCCAGGGGAAAGGGAGCCGGTGGGCCACCGGGGGGATGGTCACCAAGATCCAGGCAGCTAAGATTGCGGTGGATTCCTGTATCCCCATGGTGATTGCCAGCGGTTTTGAGCCTTGGGTTATGGCTGACATTTTAAGTGGCAAGCTTAAGGGCAGCCTGTTTGTACCTCGGGAGGGAAAGGTTGGCAGCAAAAAGCGCTGGATTGCTTTTAGTTCCGATGTGGCTGGAGGCATATACGTTGACCCTGGAGCAGAAAAAGCTATAGCCGATGGGGGCAAATCGCTTTTGCCCAGCGGGATAGTGGATGTGGAAGGTGATTTTGAAGCCGGGAGCGTAGTCAGCATTTTTGGTGCTTCCAAGCAGGAATTTGCCCGGGGGATAGTTAATTATTCTTCCAGGGAAATTGGGTTAATTAAAGGTAAAAAGACCAGCGAAATTGCCTCCATCTTGGGGCATAAGGACTACGACGAGGTGATCCATCGCGATAACTTGTGCCTCAAGCACTAAGCCAAGCTAGGGGAGCGCCTCACGTTGCAAGCCGGACAACCAGGCAAGGAAAAGGCAAGTGGGCGGTGCGGGGGCAAATGTCTTTTGGAGAGAAAGGAAGGAGTACATAAATGCCCAAGGAAGTCCACGAAGAGGTTCTAACCAAGGCCCGGCTAGCCAAGGAGGCCAGCCGCCAATTGGCGGTGATGTCCAGCCAGGCTAAAAACCATGCCTTGGAAGCCATGGCTCAGGCTTTGGAAAAGAAATACGAAAGCCTGCTCGAGGCCAACGAGGTGGACATGGAGGCTGCTAAGGCCAAGGGCTTCAGCCGAGCTCTCTTGGATCGCCTTTTGCTTACTCAGGATCGGATCATGGAGATGGCTAAAGGGTTGAGGGCATTGGTAGCCTTGGATGATCCCATCGGCGAGACCATCCGTATGTGGACCCGACCCAATGGTCTTGAGATCGGCCAAGTGCGGGTACCCCTGGGGGTAGTGGGCATGATCTATGAGGCCCGCCCCAATGTTACCGTAGATGCAGCTGGGCTTTGTCTTAAGACTGGAAATGCGGTCTTGCTGCGGGGAGGATCCGAGGCCATTAATTCCAACGCTGCCCTAGCTCGGGTGATTGCTGCTGCCGCTGAAGGGGCGGGGATGCCAGCCGGCTGCATCCAGCTGATTGAGAATACCGACCGGGAAGCAGTAAATCTAATGATGACTTTAAATGAGTATTTGGACGTGCTCATCCCCCGAGGTGGAGCTGGGCTCATCCAAGCTGTAGTTAAGAATGCCACCGTGCCAGTTATCGAAACGGGAGTAGGGAATTGTCACATTTACGTGGATGAAGATGCGGATATCGACATGGCTACTGCCATTGTGGTGAATGCTAAGACCCAACGTCCTGGGGTGTGCAATGCGGCCGAGACCTTACTGGTGCACCAGCGTATAGCGGAGAAGGCACTACCGCCCATAGCTGAAAAGCTCCAGGCGGCAGGGGTGGAGCTGCGTGGATGTCCCCGAGCGGTGGCCTTGGTGCCAAGTATGGAGGCGGCCACCGAGGAGGACTGGGCGACGGAGTACTTGGACCTTATTATGGCGGTTAAGGTGGTGGACAGCTTTGAGGAAGCGGTGGATCACATCAATCGTTACGGCACCAAGCATTCTGAAGCCATCGTCACGCAAAGTTACCAGCGGGCCCGCCGCTTCCAAAAGGAAGTAGATGCTGCTTGTGTCTACGTTAACGCTTCCACCCGCTTTACCGATGGTTTCCAGTTCGGTTTTGGGGCCGAGATCGGCATCAGCACCCAGAAGCTCCATGCTCGGGGGCCCATGGGCCTGGAAGCTCTGACCAGCATCAAGTATGTGATTAATGGTGAGGGCCAGATCCGCCAATAGATCTTCCCAACCCAGCATCGGTCCTCACCCGCAGCCAGATGAGTCATCCCTGCCTTCTGGTCTGCCCTAGGCCTCGTAAGCCAGCGACTTTTCTTGAGCGGCTAGCCCAACTTAGCGAGGCTGCAAATGGAGGCGGGGCCCGAAGGCATGGACGCCCGAGGCTGGCGTCTACTGAAAACTGGGATGCTCCAGCGCAGCCAGCTCTTGATAGTGGTGGAGGACTTATGCTATACTTTGAGCCGTGGGGGCGTGTAGCTCAGCTGGGAGAGCATCTGGTTCGCATTCAGAAGGTCACGGGTTCGAATCCCGTCACGTCCACTGGTATCCCGCGATGGAGATCGCGGGATTTTTTTAAACCACCTGACGGCTAAATAGGTAGATCAAAGAGGTAAAATCATGCCAGCATCGCTTGCCCAAGGCCGCTACGGCTATGGGCTTATGGGAGGAACCTTCGATCCGATCCATTATGGCCACTTGGTAACCGCCGAGGAGGCGCGGGTGGAGTTTGGACTCAAGAAGGTGGTCTTTATTCCCTCCGGAAGGCCCCCGCACAAGGAAGAGCGGCCCATTACTCCAGCTCAGCACCGCTACATCATGACTTCCCTGGCTGTTGCTACCAACCCCTTCTTTGAAGTGTCGCGGGTGGAAGTAGACCGGCCTGGATATTCCTATACTTATGAGACGGTAAAGCATTTTCGGGAGCTAATTGGCGCGGAGGCGGAGATCTTTTTTATAACCGGAGCCGATGCCCTCCTAGAAATCCTTACCTGGAGAAATATCGACGATCTCATGTCCAGCTGCCAGTTTATCGGCGCCACCCGCCCAGGTTACGGGATCCAAGAGCTCAACGGCTTTCAGGCTGGCCTTAAGCCTGAGTATCGGTCCCGGATCCACCTTTTGGAGGTTCCCGCCCTGGCCATTTCTTCTACTGATATTCGGCGGCGGGTGAAGTCAGGCCGGTCGATCAAGTATTTAGTCCCGGAAGCGGTGGAACGCTACATTATAAGCAACCGGCTCTACGTGTAGTCGAGCTGCGCAGCCTTAGCTCCCGGCCAGTTATTCGGACACAGCTGGTGCTAGCCGGCATGGGCGACAAAGATTCGTTTAGTTTGACAGCTAAATGGAGCCGTGTTAGAATGTTTCCAGGCATTGGGTTTCAACCACCCGGCCTACCGCTTAGCGGGCATTAATTTTGGAGAGGTGAATGTTTTGGTCCGGACCCTGTATGTTGGCAACCTTCCCTGGAGTACTACTGAAGAGGAACTGGCGAAGGCGTTTTCGGTCCACGGTGAGGTGATCAGTACCCGCATCATTACCGACCGCCAAACCGGCAGATCGCGCGGTTTTGGATTTGTGGAGGTAAACGATGTTGACGCCGACCGCATGGTTCGCGCTATGAACGGCGCTCAACTGGGCTCTCGCACCCTGACTGTCAACGAAGCGCGGCCCAGGGGCTAAGGGTAACCACCTAACTCCTTGGGAAGGAGGGAGTGGTTACTGGACTCCAGGACAATTGCATTAGAGGCAGTCAAGGCTGCGGAAAAGGTGAAAGCGGAAGATAGTGTAATTTTAAACCTCAAGGGTATAACCTTGATCGCTGATTACTTTGTTCTTTTAAGCGGCCGCTCTTCAACCCAGGTGCAGGCCATTGCCGATAGCATAGAGGAAAGGTTAACGGAGCAGGGCATAAAACTGCTGCGCAGGGAAGGTTACCAGGAAGCCCGCTGGATCCTATTGGATTTCGGTAGCGTGGTGGTTCATGTTTTCCGCGAAGAAGACCGACGCTTCTACAGCTTGGAACGGCTGTGGGGGGACGCTAGGGTCGAGGAGGCCAAGGAAGAAAAAGCTTAAGAACTAAAGGCGAACTGAAGGCGTGCACCCTGCACCCCCTGCCAGCGTTGACTTGCAGGGGGTGCTAGCATATAATGGGTCAAGACAAGTCAAGGAAGGCTCTAGATTGCACCCAACGCGAAGAACGGGAGTAGTAGGAGGGTTCAAGCCTCGAAGAGAGCCGTTGGCTGGTGGAAAACGGCAGGACACCTTCCCAACTCGCCCGGGAGTTTAGCGGTGCCGTAGGCAGGCGTTAACTGCTTAAGCGGGTTGCTGGCTGAATCCTTGGTCGGCAGCCAACTGGGGTGGTACCGCGGGAGATTCCCGCCCCGAGGAGGGGCGGTTTTTTTATGGGCGGAAATGGAAATTGACAAAAGAGCACCCCGGGCGGCTGGCTGCACAGCTAGCCATGAAAAAAGCACGTAGGGGATGCTGGGGCGCTGGTCCGCAAGCGACATAAGCCGACCCAGCACTCAACCATGAAGCTGGGGCGTGGGTCTTTGTAGAGGTCACGTAGGTGCAGGCAGCTCTTGCTAGTGTAACCGAGTGTAGCGTTGAGTGTTGAGCGGAACCCGAGATGGAGCTTTGGGTGGCTC
Source organism: Clostridia bacterium (assembly GCA_014360065.1). Taxonomy (NCBI): domain Bacteria; kingdom Bacillati; phylum Bacillota; class Clostridia; species Clostridia bacterium. The sequence goes on from JACIYF010000017.1 coordinate 22,668, forward strand.
CGCGAAGGATTTCGGAGCGGAGGAACGGCGCTCCAGCTAGAGATATACGTTTTTCCGGGAGGTGAAGGTAGTGGAAGATAGGTACCAGTTTAAAGAGATTGAGCGCAAATGGCAACAGAAGTGGGAAGAAGAGAAGCTCTATCAGGTGAGCGAGGGTGGCCCGCGGCCCAAGTATTATTGCCTGGAAATGTTTCCCTACCCTTCAGGGAATTTGCACATGGGGCATGTCCGCAATTATTCTATCGGCGATGTGGTCGCCCGCTTCCATACTATGAAAGGATACAATGTCTTGCATCCTATGGGGTGGGATGCCTTTGGTCTCCCAGCCGAAAATGCTGCCATCCAGCATGGAGTCCACCCGGCTGACTGGACTGCTGCCAACATTGCCAATATGCGCCGGCAACTTCGCTCTCTGGGGTTGAGTTACGACTGGGAACGGGAAGTGACTACCTGTCAGCCCGATTACTATCGCTGGACCCAATGGCTGTTCTTGCAGCTTTACAAGGCAGGATTGGCCTATAAGGCCAAAGCCCCGGTAAACTGGTGTCCATCCTGTCAGACGGTGCTGGCCAACGAGCAGGTAGTAGCGGGGGAGTGTGAGCGCTGTGGCACAGCAGTTACTAAAAATGACTTAGAGCAGTGGTTTTTCCGGATTACCAACTATGCTGATCGGTTGCTGGAAGATCTAAAGAAACTTCCGGGTTGGCCGGAGAAAGTCAAGGTCATGCAGGAAAACTGGATCGGCAGAAGCGAGGGCGCCGAAATTCACTTTCGGGTAGCCAAGACCAATCAGCCGCTAACCGTGTTTACTACCCGGCATGACACCGTGTATGGCGCCACCTACATGGTGTTAGCTCCGGAGCACCCGCTGGCCGAGGAGCTGGCCCGAGGCACCGGCCAGGAGGCCCAGGTGCACGCCTTTATCGAGAAAGCCAAGCGGCTTGAGGTTGAGGACCGGACTGGTGGCGCCCACGAGAAGGAAGGCGTTTTCACGGGGGCCTATGCAGTGAACCCCATGACCGAAGAAAAAATCCCCATTTGGTTGGCTAATTACGTGCTGATGGAGTATGGCACCGGAGCGGTAATGGGAGTGCCGGCCCATGACCAGCGTGACCTGGAGTTCGCCCGCAAGTATCAATTGCCGGTTCGAGTAGTTATAAAGCCACCGGAGCAGGAACTGGAGGCTGAGACCATGACCGAAGCCTATGACGGTCCCGGCACCATGGTCAATTCCGGCCCCTTCACCGGTTTATCGAACCAGGAAGGCAAGGAGCGGATTGCGGATTTCCTAGAGGCCCATGGTCTGGGACGGCGCCGGGTCAATTACCGCTTGCGGGACTGGTTGATTTCCCGGCAGCGCTATTGGGGTGCGCCCATACCCATTATTTATTGCCCCCAGTGCGGTACTGTCCCTGTACCCGAGAAGGATCTGCCGGTTCTCTTGCCGCGGGAGGTGGAATTCAAGCCTACCGGGGAATCGCCGCTTAAGGGGTGCAAAAGCTTCCTCCACACCAACTGCCCGCAATGTGGGGGTCCGGCCACCCGCGAGACCGACACCATGGATACTTTCGTCTGCTCTTCCTGGTATTATTACCGCTATGCTGATGCTCATGCCCAGGAAGTGCCCTTCCACCGCGATCGGGTCGATTACTGGCTCAATGTGGACCAGTACATCGGCGGGGTGGAGCATGCCATCCTGCACCTGATGTACTCCCGGTTCTTCACCAAGGTACTCTATGACTTGGGGTTGGTAGGTGTCGAGGAGCCATTCCAAAATCTTTTGACCCAAGGCATGGTTCTAAAGGATGGCGGCAAGATGTCCAAGTCGCGGGGCAATGTAGTCAGCCCTGAGGAAATCATTGATCGCTACGGCGCCGATACGGCTCGCCTGTTCATCCTTTTTGCTGCTCCCCCGGAGCGCGACTTGGAATGGAGCGACCAGGGAGTGGAGGGCTGCTATCGCTTCCTCAACCGGGTCTGGCGGCTGGTGGCTGCCTATGCCGATAAAGTCAAGGGAGTAAATTCCTATGGCCACGGCGGCGCCGGCAATGGGGAAGCTAGCGCTGGGCCCAAGCTCAATGACCAGGACCGGGCTATCCGGCGTATCGTCCATGCCACCATCAAGAAGGTTACTGAGGATATAGCCGAGCGGTTTAATTTCAATACCGCCATCAGCGCCATAATGGAAATGGTCAATTCCTTGGTCCGTTATCATGAGGAGGTGCCTTGGAGCCAACAAAATCTGGCTCTAGTAAAAGAAGCCTTGACCTCCTTGACCTTGCTTTTAGCTCCCTTCACGCCTCATATCGCTGAGGAGCTTTGGCAAAACCTGGGGTGGGAGGGCAGCGTGCACCGGCAGCCCTGGCCGCAGTATGAGCCTGAGGCCTTGGCCCAAGAGCAGATCACGGTGGTAGTGCAGGTAAATGGAAAAGTTCGGGATCGGGTGCAGGTTCCGGCAGGAATCTCTGATAAGGAACTCGAAAAAATAGCTATGGAGCAGCAAAGGATCAAGCCTCACCTAGCCGGGAAGGAGATTGCCAAGGTGATCACCGTTCCGGGCAAATTGGTCAACATCGTAGTTCGGTAGCCATTGAGTTCCTTTGAGCCGGTGGAGCCATGTGGGATCGCTTGGACCGAAAAGCGCACTTCGTCCTGTTGCTTTTAGCTGCAGCCATCTTGTTTGGGGCTGGGGCTCAGTTTGGTCGCTGGAGCCAAAACCGCAACCAGGCGGTTTTGGCCCTCCAGTCCAGGGGCGGCGAGGGGCCGGGGGTTGCCATCGACCCGGGCACCATGGTTGGCTCGGATGCCAACTCGGGTTCTGGACCCCAGCAACAGGGTGAACTAGCAGTGCACGTGGTGGGAGCAGTTTCCAAGCCAGGGGTATACCGGCTAGCAGCCGGAGCTCGGGTGGAGGAAGCGGTTAAAATGGCCGGTCCGCTCCCGGAAGCCGATCTTAACCGGCTGAACCTAGCAGCCCCCCTGATCGACGGCCAACAGGTGATAGTACCCAAAGCAGGGGAAAGCCTTGCCAGCAACGGTATAAGTCCCGGCGCTCCCGGCAACGCCGGGAGCGCCGCCGGACCTTCCCCGGCAGGCGCGGGCGCAAGCCCTGCATCTGGCAAGGTAAATATCAATACTGCCAGCGCCCAGGAGCTGGATAAGTTGCCAGGCATTGGCCCTACTTTGGCTCAGAGGATAGTGGATTATCGCTCCCAGCACGGCCCCTTTAGGAGCCCAGAGGATATTAAAAACGTATCTGGCATTGGCGATTCTCGTTACGATCAGATCAAGGATCTGATCTCGGTTTATTAGATCGCCAGCCAAGCAAGTAAGGTGGTGGCCGGGGTAGTAACCAGGTCTGGAAGTATCGTGGCTAAAAAGATCATCACGGGTAATCGAGTTGGAAAGGGGGAACCAAGGTAATGGCAAGCTCGGAGGGAAGGTTGGTTGCGTGGCAGATTGAGGATGGGGTGGCAGTAATCACCATTAACCATCCGCCGGTAAATGCCCTCAACCGCCAAGTAATGCAGGAGCTCGACCAGTGCCTGGATGAGATTGCGGCTGACCCCAACGCCAGAGCGCTGATCGTTACTGGCGCTGGAGAAAAAGCGTTTGTGGCCGGGGCCGATATCAGTGAATTCCCATCGTTGACAGGCGAGGTGGGCGAAAAGATGTCGGCGGCTGGCCAAGCGGTGCTAGACAAGTTGGAAGCCCTTGCGATTCCAACTATTGCCGCCATCAATGGTTTTGCCCTGGGCGGCGGCTGCGAATTGGCTTTGGCCTGTGATATTCGGGTGGCAGCTGAGAATGCCCGCCTAGGGCAACCGGAGGTCAACTTGGGCGTCATTCCCGGCTACGGTGGCACCCAGCGATTGGCCCGGGTAGTGGGCCCAGGTAAGGCCAAGGAGCTCATCTTCACCGGGGAACACATTACCGCAGCCGAAGCCTACCGGATAGGCTTAGTGGATCGGCTGGTTCCGGTTGGCCAGGCTTTAGCCGAGGCCAAGAATCTAGCTCAAACCATCCTTAAGAAGGGTCCTCTGGCCATTAGAGCCGCCAAGAAAGCTATCAATCAAGGCCTGGACCTACCGCTCAAGGAGGGCCTCAAGGTGGAGGCCAGGTTGTTCGGGGAACTATGCAACAGCGAGGATCAAAAAGAGGGGGCCAAAGCGTTCTTGGAGAAGCGCCCGGCCCAGTTTAAAGGTAAATAAGGAGGCATATTAAGTGGCAGAGATCAAAACCATAGGCGTGGTAGGCGCCGGGATTATGGGCGCTGGCATTGCTCAAGTAGCAGCCCAGGCTGGCTACCAGGTGGTGATGCGAGATATCGAGGATCGCTTTGTGGAGAAAGGCCTAGCTTCCATCAAGAAAGGCATAGGCCGGCTGGTGGAGAAGGGCAAGATGGCTCAAGATGAGGCTGACGCCATCCTTAGCCGGATCAAAGGTACCACCGATCTCAACGACCTCAAAGAGGCTGACTACGTGTGCGAGGCCATCATTGAGCAGCTGGAAGCCAAGCAGGAGCTATACCGGCAGCTGGACGGCATCTGCCGGCCCGAGGTTATCTTCGCGTCCAACACCTCCGGCCTCAGCATTACCGCCATGGCGGCGGCTACCCAGCGGCCCGACAAAGTGGTGGGTATGCACTTCTTTAACCCGGTGCCGCTTATGAAGCTGGTGGAGCTAATCAAGGGCGCCGACACTTCGGAGGAAACCTTTGCTACCGCTAGGGAATTGGCCATCAAATGGGGCAAGGAACCCATTACCGTCAATGAAGCGCCGCTATTTGCGGTCAACCGCATCCTCTGCCCCATGATCAACGAGGCCATCTTTGTGCTCCAGGAAGGTATTGCCAGTGCCGAAGATATCGACAAGGGTCTAAAGCTGGGTGCTAGCCACCCCATTGGCCCCTTGGCTTTGGCCGACCTGATCGGCTTGGATACCTTACTGTTTGTTATTGAAACTTTGTACCGGGAGACCGGGGACTCCAAGTACCGGCCGGCACCACTTCTGCGCAAGATGGTTCGGGCCGGGCGCCTGGGAAGGAAAACTGGCCGAGGCTTCTACGATTATACCCAGAAGTAGTTGGGCCTAGATCCTCCAGGCTTGGATGCAGGTTTCGGCGGCCGGGGTTACCAGCAGCACTCCGGCTGCCGTTTTTTCTCCTTGCTCCTCGGTGTCCTTTGCGCTGGGCTTTTTGCCGGTGAGCTGGCGGTACACTATCGCCACGGGAGCAGGGCTGTCCTTGGGGGCATCGCAGTAGCGGGCCGTCAATTGGGCGGCGGCCGCCAGCTCCTCGCTTCCCACCCTACCGGTGGCGATGGTCAGCGGCCCTTGGTAATCCTTGGCCTCCAGCAGATAGTCGCCCTCCCGAGCCAACTGGCAAAGCTTCTCGTTTTCCGCCTGATTCCGGCCTACGATAACCTTGGCTTGGGGCGAAACCCGGAAATGCCTTCCTAGATTGAGGCGGTTGACTTCGGCGTAGCTAAGGCTACCCTGGTAGCGCAAAAGATCGGCTATTTTCTTGCCGTATTCCTTGTAGGTGAGAAGGCAGCCTCCAGCGGGGGTGGCAAAGCCGGTGATGCCATAGCGCTCGGCCAAGGCCAGCTGCTCCTTGCGGGAGCGCCCCTTTATGCCCAGGAGCTTGGACCGGTCCACCCACCCCTTGATTTCAGGGATGGTGGGCTTCATCACCAGAGCCGACAGGGGACGCAAAACTAACCCCTCCAGGCCGGATTCCCGATCAATGATGGCCATGGCATCGGGCCGTTGGGAGTTAGGCCGTTGGCCTACCACTTCGCCGGTTATGAGGTATGCGGCCTCAAGCTTAGGGAACAAGCTAGCGGCCAGCTTGAAACCGTATATCCGGCAGTCGGTGCAAGGATTCATATTCTTGCCGTAGCCAAAGCGAGGATTTTCGATCACCCGCAGGTAGTCTTCCGGGTATGGTTGCACGTGTAGTTTCACCCCCAACTGTCGGGCCAGGTCAACCACGTAGTCGGGAGCTTCGGTACCGTTCTTAGATTGATAAAAGGGGCTGGTGAAATGCAAGGCCTCCACCGTGGCGCCTGCTTCCTGAGCCACCTTTACTGCTAGTGCACTATCCAAACCGCCTGAAAACAGGGCGAGACCTTTCATCTCATGTACCTCCTTCTTCCAGACCGTAATCCTATTAGGGTGGGGCGCTGTTCCTTCGCTCCGTAATCCTTTGCGGAGCCACCCATCCTTGCTGTCCAATCTTAAATCTTAACCAGATTACTCGGAATTGTAAACAGGCGCTTTTATGACCATAAAAATTTGCTCCTAGAAGGATTTTAAGTCTAGCGTGCCGAATACTAAATTGTACTTAATCAGAATTGCATATGAATCTCCGAGCCAGGAAGGCCTAAAGGCTAAACGATAGCTTATGGCGCCTGGCCTGAGCCTTAGAGCTCACGGGGTGCAGGGACTTCGGTCCAACCGGAAACGGCTGCGCCTCCACGTATGGGAAGGAGATATGTTTACCCTGTATCCTCCCCATACAGGGTTTTTTCATGCTAGGGGGCGGAAATTTGTTAGAGGCGGCAGGCATTATTCTCTCCGGCGGCAAGAATTCGCGCATGCGCGCCAACAAGGCCTTTTTAACCGTAGGAGAGCAGCGTATCATCGATAAGACTGTGTTCCTGTTTAAGAGGATCTTCCCCCAAGTGATCGTGGTTACCAATCAACCCGAAGCCTATGCCTATCTAGGAGTTGAGCTAGCCCGGGATCGGGTGCTGGGCATGGGACCGTTGAGCGGTATGGAGGCGGGCCTAAAGGTCTCTTCCTATTTTTACAATTTCCTTGTGGCCTGCGATATGCCCTTCATCAACTCTAGGTTTATAGAGTTATTGCTGGAGAGAACTGTCGATGAGAAGGGCCAAACCTACGATGTGGTAATTCCGCGGATGGCTGACGGGCGATTGCAGCCCCTTTATGCCGTTTATTCCAAGAATTGCCTTGCGCCCATTAAGGCTTGCCTGGATAGAGGCATTTCGAAAATTCTTGAGTTCTACACTCAGATCCGGATACGGTATGTCGAGGAAGCAGAGCTGGCTGCCTATGGGGACGTGAAAGCTACCTTCTTTAACGTCAACACTCCCGATGATCTGACCAAGGCGCAAGCCATGGCCCAGCTGCTGGGCGATTGAGTGCTGGGCAGAGCCGAAGCCAGCCGCTTCCCCCATCACTGGAGGCCGAGATGAGCGCTAAGTGGCTCCGCGCAGGATAACAAATCTTTTTCTGGAAAAGAGAGGACAATGGCTATGCAGAAGGTAAGGGTTGAAGAAGCGGTGGGGATGGTGCTGGGCCACGATCTGACCAAGATCATACCTGGCCAGTCCAAGCGGGCAGCCTTCAAAAAGGGTCATATTATCCAACCCGAAGACATTCCTCAACTTTTGGATATGGGTAAAGAGCACCTGTACGTGTTGGACCTAGGCGAAGACCTGGTTCACGAGGATGAAGCTGCCCAGCGGATAGCCCGGGCCGCGGTGGAAAAGCCTCGCCCTGACGGCTCTCCCGACGGGGTTGGATTTGTCATCAGCTCTCCCTCCGAGGGTAAAGTCAATATTACCACCGCCCACCGAGGGCTGTTGCAGGTGAGGGCGGAGCTGGTGGATGCCATTAACTCTATCGATGACGTGGTTCTGGCGACCTTGGGCAACAACCTACCGGTGGAAAAAGGCGAGCTGGTGGCTGGTTCCCGGGTCATACCGCTGGCTATCCCCAAAGCGGCCATTATCAAGGTGGAGGCCATATGTGCCCAGGCGGGGCCGGCGTTGGACCTTTTGCCTTACCGCACCCATCGGGTGGGGATAGTCACTACCGGCAACGAGGTATTTTCGGGCCGGATCCAGGATGGCTTTGGGCCAGCCATCAAGAAGAAGCTGGCCCAGTACCCGGCGGAAATATTGGGACAGGAAATCGTTCCCGATGACGCCCAGCGCATTCGGGAAGCCATTTTTAGGTTCAGGCAACAAGGGGCCACCCTAATCCTGGTGACCGGAGGAATGTCGGTAGATCCCGACGATGTTACCCCCAGCGCCATCCGGTCTACCGGCGCCGAAGTGGTTACTTATGGAGTGCCGGTGCTCCCCGGGGCCATGCTCCTGGTAGCCTACCTGGAGGGCTTGCCGCTTGTAGGAGTGCCTGGGTGCGTTATGTACGACAAGACCACCGCCTTTGACTTGGTGCTGCCGCGGCTGTTTGCGGGAAAAAAGATTACCAAGCCGGAGCTAGTAAAGCTGGGCTATCGGGGACTGTGCCGCAAGTGTGAGGTTTGTGTCTGGCCCCGCTGCAGCTTCGGGCAGGGGGAGGCGTAGAATGCCGTGCAGCAAATGCTGGCGCTGGAAGCGGCGCAAGAATTGGTATTGAGTCGGGTTCGGCTTTTGAAATCAGAGGTTGTGCCCCTGACCCAAGCCAGCGGTCGGGTATTGGCCCAGGATATAAAGGCGAAGGATCCCCTGCCGCCCTTCAACCGTAGCGCTGTGGACGGCTATGCTGTAGTTGCCCAAGCTACCCAAGGTGCTTCGCCTCAAGCTCCGGTGACCTTACAGGTCATTGAAGAGGTGGCGGCTGGGTACGTAGCCACAAAAAAGGTATCTTGGGGGACCGCCATCCGCATTTTGACCGGGGCGCCGGTTCCGGAGGGGGCCGATGCCGTGGTTCGGCAGGAGGAGGTCGAGCGCCAAGGTGAGCTTGTCAAGTTAAAAGGACCGTCTCGCCACCTTGAGAATATCGATTTAGCAGGCCGGGATGTAGCTACGGGCGAGCTAGTGCTGGCTAAGGGCACCCGAATTGGGACCGGAGAGGTGGGAATGCTGGCGGCCCTGGGGCACGCCCGAGTTGAGGTTTTCCAGCGCCCGCGGGTGGCCATTGTCAGCACCGGCGATGAAATCATCGATGTGGCTGAGCCCTTGGCCCCTGGCAAAGTGCGCAACAGCAACCTCTATGCCCTGGCGGCTTCGGTGGAAGCCGCCGGAGGCAAGCCGATCCTAGTGGGAGCGGTGCCCGACGATGCTGAAGCTATAGCCCGAGCCATCATGAGGGTTGCTCCTGAGGTCGATCTGATCATTAGTTCGGGCGGGGTGTCGGTGGGGGATTACGATTTGGTACACCGGGCTTGGGAACTCCTCGGCGCGGAAGTACTCTTTTGGAAAGTAGCCATAAAGCCTGGTACTCCCATCCTGTGGGGGCAGCTGGGCCCCGTGCCGCTGGCGGGGCTTTCCGGCAATCCCGCTGCCTGCCTGATCGGCTTTGAACAGCTAGTACGCCCGGTCATCAGGCGCTTGGGCGGCTATAACAAGGCTTTTTGGCCCCAGGTGACTGGCATCTTAGAAGACGCTTATTCCAAAGCTAGCCGCCAACGGCGATTCTTGCGAGCTCGGGCTCGCTGGCAGGAAGGCGAATGGCGTATTCGGCTCACCGGTGCCCAAAGCCCTGGCATCTTGAGGTCAATGCTGGGGTGTAATGCCTTAGTAGATGTGCCGGCCGGGAGCGGGCCGCTGGCTGCGGGGGAGAAGGTTAAGGCCTGGCTGTTGATCGAAGGCTTAGACTAAAGCGGAGGTTAGAAGGTATGGTTCCAGTTATCTCCATAGTAGGCCGTTCCGATACCGGCAAGACCACCCTGATTGAAAAGCTGGTGCCTGAGCTTAAAAGGCGGGGGTACCGGGTGGGCACCATTAAGCACGATGCCCACCAGTTTGAAATTGATGTGCCTGGCAAGGATAGCTGGCGCCACCGCCAAGCCGGATCCGATGCTACGGCCATATCTTCAGCTGACAAGCTGGCCATCATCTGGCGGGTGGAGGGGGAGAAGAGCTTAGATGAAGTGGCTGCCTACATGCAGGACGTGGATATCATTTTGACCGAGGGCTACAAGCGCTCCCACAAGCCCAAGGTGGAGGTTCACCGGGCGGAGCGAGGTGGGGAGCTGCTTTGTAACGACGATGAACTGGTGGCCGTAGCCACCGATGAGCCGGTGAATACCCAGGCGCCGTGTTTTGATATCAATGATGCCAAGGGCTTAGTCGATTTGTTGGAGGCAAGGTTCCTAAAGCCCAAAGCCTAGAGGTGGGGAGGTCAGCCAGGTGGAGGATCGATTTCGCCGCTTGATAGACTACCTTAGGGTTTCCGTAACCGACCGCTGCAATTTGCGCTGCCGGTACTGCATGCCTGAGGAGGGTATTCCCTTAAAAAGGCATGAAGATATCCTCCGCCTGGAGGAAATAGCTTACCTGGTTGATTGCGCGGCCGGTCTGGGGGTGCGCAAAGTGCGCCTCACCGGCGGTGAGCCCCTGGTAAGAAAAGACTTGCCGGCATTGGTTTCTCACCTCAGGGCTATTCCCCAGATTGAAGACCTCTCCCTTACCACCAATGGCCTTCTTCTAGCCCATTACGCTGGCGCCCTAAAGCAGGCGGGGCTCAATCGGGTGAATATCAGCCTGGATACCATGGACGCGGATCGTTACCGCTACATCACCCGAGGAGGAGATTTAAATCAAGTGCTGGCCGGAATAGAAGCGGCTAAGGAGGCGGGCCTTCATCCCATCAAGATCAATACCGTAGTGGTTCGGGGGTTTAATGATGACGAAGTGGTGGCCTTTGCCCGGATGGCCCAAGCCACCAATACTCACGTCCGCTTCATTGAACTAATGCCCATCGGTGAGGGAATGGCCTGGAGTCAGGATGCCTTTGTCTCTGCCGATGAGATTTTGGAGGCTCTCAGGGAGGAACTGGAGCTACGGCCTACCTCGGAGGTAGTCGGCAACGGGCCAGCCCAGTACTACGCTTTGCCGCAATCGACGGGAACCATAGGGTTCATTCCTGCCTTGAGCCATGCCTTTTGCCACCGGTGCAATCGCCTGCGGCTTACTGCTGAGGGCTCCTTAAGGCCATGCTTGCAGAGCGATGTGGAGGTTGATCTCAAGTCCCCCCTGCGGCAGGGGGCGAGCCGGCAGGAGATTGAGGGACTTTTCCTGCGGGCCTTGAAACTTAAACCCTGGCGGCATTGCTTTGATGCTGAGGGTTGGCTCCACCAGCGCCGGCGGATGTCACAAATTGGAGGCTAGAAACCTGAGAAGGTGCCTCATGTACGGCCAGGCGGGCCGGAGGGTAGGACACCCGGAGCCGGCCACGGACATGGAGGTCCGATTGGCCGGGAAGCCCGCCGGAACCTGAGATGGAGCACAAGCTCGCTCCGCGCAGGATTTCGGAGCGGAGGAACAGTTCCAGCTGGAAATACATGTTGGTGCATCCGAAAGAAGCATGAAAATGCCGAGGATGCTGGCGCAAGGCGACTTTGGGCGAGCCTCGCGAGACGTCGGCGAGACCGAGCCCGGAGGCGGGGCCGAGGACAGGACGTCCGAGGCCGGCCTCTTGAGACAGGAGGTCGAATTGGCCGGGAACCCCGCCGAAGGGCGAGG